>CAMPAT010000188.1 GCA_946633275.1 uncultured Clostridia bacterium | reverse complement strand
CCTTTGTAACCTTAACCTGACGCGCCTCGCCGAGCATAGCCATTGTGGTATCCTTAAGCTCAAGTCCGAGGTCGCTCGTAATTACCTGACCGCCTGTGAGAATTGCGATATCCTGGAGCATATCCTTACGTCTGTCGCCGAAGCCGGGAGCCTTAACGCATACGCAGGTAAATGTACCGCGGAGTTTATTAAGGAGAATTGTCTGGAGAGCCTCGCCCTCAACATCCTCGGCAACGATTACAAGCTTCTTGCCTGCCTTGAGAACGCTCTCAAGAAGCGGAAGAATATCCTGAACAGTACTGATTTTCTTATCTGTGATAAGAAGCATTGCGTCGTCGATAACCGCCTCCATCTTATCTGTATCAGTAACCATATACGGAGAGATATAACCGCGGTCGAACTGCATGCCCTCAACAACCTCGCACGTTGTATCAGCAGTCTTGCTCTCTTCGATAGTAATAACGCCGTCTGCGCTTACCTTCTCCATAGCCTCTGCGATAAGAGAACCGATATAATCGTCTGCTGCGGAAACAGTTGCAACGCGCTCGATATCAGCGTTATCCTTAACCGCAACAGATGTATCCTTAATAGACTTAACAGCAGCCTCGACAGCGCCTTCAATGCCCTTCTTTACAGTCATCGGATTTGCGCCTGCTGCAACGTTCTTCATACCCTCTCTGACGAGAGCCTGCGCGAGCAGAGTTGCGGTTGTTGTGCCGTCGCCTGCGTCGTCATTCGTCTTGGCGGAAACTTCCTTAACAAGCTGAGCGCCCATATTCTCAAATGAGTCGTCAAGCTCAATTTCCTTTGCGATAGTAACACCGTCATTCGTGATGAGCGGTGAGCCGTATTTCTTGTCAAGAACTACGTTTCTGCCCTTGGGACCAAGGGTAATTTTTACTGTATTGGCGAGCTGGTCAATACCTGACTGAAGCGCCTTGCGCGCTTCCTCGCCGTAGATAATATCTTTAGCCATAATATCAATACCTCCTGATAATAATATTACTCAACGACTGCAAGGATATCCTTGATTTCGCTGATAGTGTACTCCGTGCCCTCAAGCTTAACCTGAGTGCCCGAATACTTACTGATAATTACCTTGTCGCCTACTTTAACTGTCATCGGGTTTTCTTCTGTGCCCGGACCTACTGCGACGACCTCGCTCATCTCCGGCTTCTCCTGTGCGGAAGCTGCAAGGATGAGTCCGCCTGCTGTCGTTTCTTCTGCTTCAAGCGCTTTAAGAAGTACTCTGTCTGCAAGTGGTTTAATAGTCATATATATCACCCCTTATTTTAATTTGCTATTTGCTGAATTAGCACTCTATGTGTCCGAGTGCTAATATATATTTTAGCAAGTTTTTTCCATTTGTCAATAGTATAGGCAAAATAATTTGATTTTTTGCAATATATCCGATTTACTGTACTAATTATATGCGCTGTACTTGAAATAATTGTTATTTATGTTATAATTAATAGATATTAATATATTCAGGAGGCTGTTATGCCCGAAAAGCAATCAATAAGAGAAATACTTGACGCCTTCGGTAAATATACGGGACTTACGTCGGGTACATCTATGCTTCCCCTGCTTCATCAGGGAAAGGATAATATAATAGTAGTTAAGCCGGAGGGCAGACTAAAAAAATACGACGTGGCGCTGTACGTCACGAAAGAAGGAAAATACATTTTGCACCGCGTAGTTGAGGTGCACGACGACCACTACATAATCACCGGCGACAATCTTCTCGCGAAGGAGTACGTCACCGACGATATGATATGCGGCAAGCTCGTAGGCTTCTACAAAAACGGCAAGCACTATGTAGACTGCGAAAACTCAAAGGCATATATGTTCTATTCAAAAGTCTGGGTTGCGCTAAAGCCTCTGCGCCCGATACTGCTGAAATTCAGACGGTTATGCCACATATTCAAATGGGCATACGGCGTAATCACAAGGAAAATAAAGAAACTTTTTAAGGCGGATAAATAAGTGACTGAAATCAAATTTAAAAACGTATTTAACAAAGGTGATATAAAGACGCTGAAATGGATTTACAGCATCTGCAAATCGCAGAAATACAAGGTACTTGTACTGATAATAGTACAGTCGATTAACGCAGTTGTGACAGTATCCTTCGCAAAGCTGTCCAAAGACATAATCAACGCAGCGACAGTTGACAAGTCAATCGACCTTGTGCTCAAAAACGCAATATATTTTATAATGGTAATTATGTTTCAGCTGATACTGTCAGTCATCAACTCCAGCACCACGGAACGTTGCCGATGCAGGCTTGAATGGATACTCAAGCAGCATATGCTCGAATCCTCAATAAAAAAGGACTACGCGTCCGTGAGCAAATACCACACGGGCGATTTGCAAAACAGGATGTTCAACGACGTTTCGGTTATTGCAGACGGATTTACCACCATACTTCCGAACGTAGTTTATTTCATCGTAAAGCTGATTGCAGCCTTTGCATACCTTGTAATTATTGACAAGATATTTGCGTTTGTATTCCTTGCAGGCGGAATATTTGTTTTCACATTTACTCACCTGTTCCGCGGAGTTATAAAGAAAATGCACAAGGCAGTTCAGGAAACGGAAGGCAAGACGCGTTCGTTCATCCAGGAGGCGCTCACCTCGCTGCTTGTTGTTAAAAGCTTCGTAGTCGAGGACAAAATCGCGCAGACAGCAGACGAGCTTCAGAGCGAGAACTACCGTGTTAAGATGAAAAGAAGGTTTTTCTCAATAGGCGCTAACGCAGCCATCAATCTTCTGTTTAATATAGGATTTGTATTTGCTGTTGCATTCGGCGCATACAGAATTATTTTCTTCGGTATGTCTTACGGTAACGTAACGGCTATGATTCAGCTCGTAAGTCAGATTCAGACGCCGTTTGCGTCGCTGTCGTCCGTGCTGCCGAGATACTTTACGCTTCTTGCTTCAGCCGAAAGACTTATTGAAATTGACGAGCTTCCCGACGAATACCACGAAAATGAGGGCGAAATTGACGTTGAACTCGCGTACAACGACCTT
>CAMPAT010000187.1 GCA_946633275.1 uncultured Clostridia bacterium | reverse complement strand
TCACATAAAAATAAGGAGGAAATAAAATGGACGCAATCAAACTTATTGCTCAGGACTCAATTAAAGCTGATGCACCGAAGTTCAACATCGGTGATACAGTTAAGGTTTCTGTTAACATCCGCGAGGGTTCAAGAGAAAGAATTCAGATGTTCGAGGGAACAGTAATCGCTAAGAAGGGCTCAGGCGTTTCTGAGACTTTCACAGTACGTCGTATTTCTTACGGCGTTGGTATTGAGCGTGTATTCCCGCTTCACTCACCTAATGTTGTTAACGTTCAGGTTGTTCGCAGAGGTAAGGTTAGACGCGCTAAGCTCTATTATCTTCGCGACAGAGTCGGCAAGGCTGCAAAAGTTAAAGAAGACATCAGATAATGCTGAAAACCCGTTTCTTATGAAACGGGTTTTTGTTTGCTTTTTTGAGTGAATTGTTATATAATTAGATTATTAATTACAGGTAGGTTATTTTATGCCGGATTTTATTAAACAGAATGTCCAATGGTTTCCCGGACATATGGCAAAAACGAGACGTCTTATTAAAGAGAGTCTCGGCATTGTTGACGGCGTCGTTGAGCTTGTTGACGCAAGAATTCCGCAGAGCTCGCGTAATCCGGAACTTGACGATATTATCAGTAATAAACCGCGTATAATTCTTCTTAATAAGTGCGACGTTGCAAATCAGACTGCAACTTCAATCTGGCTCAGGTATTTTAAGGAGAAGGGATATTACGCGCTTGCCGTTGATTGCCGTACGGGAAAAGGACTTAATAAGTTTGATGAGATTGTAAAGCTTGCGCTCTCTGACGTAATTGAGCGAAATCAGAGCAAAGGAATGTCTAATAAACCTCTTAGACTAATGGTTATAGGAATTCCTAATACAGGCAAATCTTCATTTATCAACAGAATGGGCAAAAATGCTAAGGCAAAGGTGGCTGACAAAGCCGGCGTTACTCGCCAGAATCAATGGTTTGTAGTCGGAGGCGGCATTGAGCTACTTGATACCCCCGGTGTTTTATGGCCGAAGTTTGACGACCCTGAAGTGGGCGACAAACTTGCTTTTATCGGTTCCGTTAAGGATGAAGTTACTGATATAGAAACATTGTCTTGCAGACTGCTTGAAACACTTGCAAAGACAAAGCCGCAGTCTATTGAAGATAGATATAAGATTAGCGGAGTTGAAAACATGCAAGGATGGGAAATTCTCGAAATGATCGGAAAAAAACGAGGCTTCCTTATTAAAGGCGGCGATATTGATTATGAACGTGCCGCTGTTATTGTATGTGATGAATTCAGAGCAGGTAAGCTCGGAAGAATAACATTGGAGTTGCCATGATTAAAGAAAACGAGATTGAATGGCTTGACTATGAATTTCAGGCTGCGAGCAGGGGATATAAATCAATTTGCGGCGTAGACGAGGCTGGCAGAGGACCTCTTGCAGGTCCTGTTTATGCTGCTGCAGTAATACTGCCGCGTGGACATATTATCAGCGGAGTTAATGATAGTAAAAAACTTACTGCAAAAAAGCGGGAAGAGCTTTTTGATGTTATTAAAGCCGAGGCTGTTTCTTATTCAATTGCGTCAGCAAGCGAAAAGGAAGTAGATGAACTTAATATTCTTCAGGCGACATATCTTGCTATGATGAGAGCGGTTGACGGTCTTGACGTGCCTGCCGATTTTGCGATGTTTGACGGGAACAGAATTCCGCCCGTTGATGTGGACTCAATTTATATCGTCAAAGGCGATTCAAAGTCGATGTCTATTGCCGCTGCTTCAATACTCGCAAAGGTTTCAAGAGACAGATATATGCTTGAAATGGCTGAGAAATATCCTCAGTATCAGTTTGAAAAGCATAAGGGATACGGAACTAAGCTCCATTACGAAATGCTCGATAAGTACGGACCGTGCGAAATACACAGACAGTCTTTCCTTAAAACCTGGTATGATAAGAAATGAATAATTTAGGTAAGCTTGGCGAGCTAAAAGCTTCGCACTATCTTGTTAAAAAGCACTATACTATTGTTGAAAGGAATTTTACGTCCCGTTTCGGAGAGATCGACATTATTGCCGAAAATAAGAAATATTTAGTGTTTGCTGAAGTGAAAATGCGAAATGAGAATTCAATTGCAGAACCGCGCGAGTTCGTCGATTACAGCAAGCAGAAGAAAATTATCGCGACGGCTCAACTGTATCTTGCATATCATCCAACAGAATTGCAGCCGAGATTTGACGTAATAGAAGTGTTTTCCGAAAATGACAAAATAAAATCTATTAAACATCTTGAAAATGCTTTTCAATTAGTATAAAATAAACGAAGCAAAAACTATAGGAGAAATACTATGCTTTATACTTCAACAAGAAATAACAAAATAAGAGTAACTGCTGCGCAGGCTATTGCACAGGGTATCAGCGAAGAGGGCGGACTCTTTGTTCCTTGTGAGCTGCCTGAATTCAGCATTGATAAAATCGCTTCTATTGTCGAAATGAGCTACATCGAACGCGCTAAAACTGTTTTAAAAGAATTTCTTACTGACTTTACAGACGAAGAGCTTGATTACTGCGTTAACGGCGCGTATGCCGCCGAAAAGTTTTCAAGCGAAAAAATTGCGCCTGTAGTCAACGTTCACGGTAACGAAAATATTCTTGAGCTCTGGCACGGTCCTACCTGCGCTTTTAAGGATATGGCGCTTCAGCTTTTGCCTTATCTTATGACAGTTTCCGCTAAGAAAACTGCCGACGGCAAAACTATTGTTATTCTCGTTGCAACTTCGGGCGACACAGGTAAAGCTGCGCTTGAAGGTTTTAAGAATGTTGACAATACTAAGATACTTGTGTTTTATCCCGTTGACGGCGTTTCTCCTATGCAGAAGCTTCAGATGACTACTCAGGAGGGCGATAACGTTGCCGTTTGCGCTATTAACGGCAATTTTGACGACGCACAGAGTTCTGTTAAAGCTATCTTTACGAATGATGAAATAAAGGCTGAACTTGCAAAAAAGAATATGATGTTCTCATCAGCAAATTCTATTAACTGGGGACGCCTTGT
>CAMPAT010000186.1 GCA_946633275.1 uncultured Clostridia bacterium | reverse complement strand
TGCCGATAATAATATCAATCTTGCCGTCCTCCATAGCAGGATAGAGGATTTCCTCAACAGTTCTGTTAAGACGGTGAATCTCGTCGATAAACAGAACGTCGCCGCTCTCAAGGTTTGAAAGAATTGCTACAAGGTCGCCCTGCTTTTCGATTGCAGGTCCTGACGTAATGCGGATGTTGACGCCCATCTCGTTTGCAACAATACCCGCAAGTGTAGTTTTACCGAGGCCGGGAGGACCGTAAAGGAGAACGTGGTCGAGCGCTTCGCCTCGTCTTTTTGCAGCTTCGATATAGATTGAGAGATTTTCCTTCGCCTTCTGCTGACCTATATAGTCACAAAGCTGCTTTGGTCGGAGAGAATTCTCTATTTCCGTATCCTCGGGAGTATATTCGGGAGCGGCAAGTCTGCCCTCGAAATCCATTTCATTTTCTATCATAATAAATCACACCTTAAAGTTGACTTGATAACTGTCTGAGACCCTTGCGTACCATTTCGTCCGCCGAAAGGGATTTATCCATAGCTCCGATAACCTTGGCGGCGTCGCTCTGATTAAATCCGAGAGACACGAGAACCTCCACAGCCTCCTGAGCTTCATCCGAGGAAGCGACTGACTGAACATTCTGAATATCAGCCTGCGACGTGCCGAAGCCGAGCATTTTATCCTTAAGCTCGAGCACAACGCGCTCTGCAGTTTTTTTGCCGACGCCCTGCGCTGTCTGAATTGAACGGACATCGCCGCTCGACACAGCGAGCGAAAGTCTGCTCGGAGTGAGGACGCTGAGAATTGCAATCGCCGCCTTCGGTCCTATTCCGCTGACTGAAATGAGGAGTTTAAACGCTTCAAGCTCGTCAACGTTGAAGAAGCCGAAGAGATCGAGAGCGTCCTCGCGCACGGACATATACGTAAAGAGATTGACTTCACTTCCGATTGAAGGGAGCTCCTTAAGCGTCGTCATACTTACGAAGCACTTAAAACCGACTCCGCCGCACTCAACTACAGCAAAGTTCGGGTCTGTATAAGTAAGAATACCTTTAACATTATAAATCATAATTAATCACCGATTTGTTTTTTAATCATCTCGTTAAGCTTACTGATTGACGAGCCGCTTGCGTGCGCGTGACAGATTGCCATAGCAAGAGCGTCCGCGGTATCGTCAGGCTTCGGGATTAAAGGGAGCGACAAGATATTCTTCGTCATTTCCTGCACCTGCTTCTTTTCAGCCCTGCCGTAGCCCGTAACAGACTGCTTAACCTGGAGAGGAGTGTACTCAAAGATATCGCACGAGTACATCTGCGCCGCGAGAGTAATAACTCCCCTTGCCTGCGCAACGTCGATAACTGTTTTCTGATTAGAATTATAAAACAGCTTTTCCATACTCATTGCGTCCGGCTTATATTTTTCAAAAAGATAGCTCATATCATTATAGATAATCTGCAGTCTTTCCGGGAAAGGTGTATCCGCCTGAGTAGTAATAGCACCGTAACCGAGTACCTTGAATCGCCCGTTATGATATTCAATTACGCCCCAGCCTACGATGGCGTAGCCCGGGTCAATGCCTAAAACAACCATTTTGCGTACTTCCCCATTTTATATAATCGATATATTATATCACATATACTGTTAATTTGCAATATTATAATATAATTAATTAAGAAAATCGGAGCGGCAAAACCGCTCCGACCGGAAGTATTATCTTTTAAGCTGATGAACGAACTTTTCAAGCTCTGTTATGTTGAAGGTATAAGCGTTATCATCAGTATTGGGGATATAATATCTCGCCTTTACTTCTCCGTTCAGGACTGTAAAGCATTGCTTAAGCGTATTTGTCATATAATCAGCGCATTGTCTTGCGTTAGAGCCGCTTACAATCACGACCCCCACCTTCTTCGGCTTTTCAATCGGCGGCTTTGCGCCCCTGCAGAAGCGTGCAGAATAATAGCGCTGGAAGCGGTCAATAACCGCCTTAAACGGAGCAGGAAAGAAATTGTTATATACAGGCGAAAAAATCGCGATATAATCTGCGTCCTCAAAATCTTCAAAGAAGATATTTAAATCATTATTAGAGCAACCGTCGTGCTGCTCGCAGAAGCAGCAGGCTGTGCAAGGCGCAGGCGACAGCTTATAAATATCGTACTGCTTAATCTCACAATCCGTAAAATACGGCTTTACCTGCTTAATAACCTCTGAACAAACGCCCGTATCACGCGGTGAGGCGTTTAATATAAGTAATTTTTCCATCTTTCACCAAATAATTGCAGGGCGGATAAAATCCGCCCTATAATTAAGCCTTTAATTCGTATTTAATATTGTTTTCTTCGCACCAGCGCTTCGCCTTTTCATCGACATAGCTGTGCTCAAACTCAATATACGGCTCGCTTATTTCGGGATAAATATGAAAATACTTCCAGAAGTTTTCCACATAATCATTGCCGATATAGGAGTCGATGGCGTCGCGCAGCTTTTTGCGCTCAATAGTGGGCACAAATGCGCGAATTACCTCTTCGCTTGAAACAGTAAAATAAGGGATATATCCGAGAGAAACTAAATATTCGCTGTGAGATAATTCTTCCGAATGGTCAAGCTCCGAAAGCTCAGCGTCAGATTTAACAGAATAATCCTTAAGTGAAAACCAGTATTCACCTGCTCCGCCCCAGCCTTTACGCAGTGCGGATTCATCAAGCTCTAATGTGTTCATTCTTTCTTAAATACTCCTTTTAGTCTATAGATTTTATAAGACCGCCGTTTTTAATAATGTTTTGAATGAAGGGCGGGAAAGGCTGTGCCTTATATTCCTTGCCTGTGGTAAGATTTTTAATAACGCCTGTGTCAAAATCAACTTCAACCTCGTCGTCAGCCTTAATGTCGCGAGCCGCCTCGTCACACTCGAGGATTGCGAGCCCGATATTAATGGCATTTCTGTAAAAGATACGTGCGAAAGTTGAAGCGATTACGCAGCTAATGCCTGACGCCTTAATAGCAATCGGCGCGTGTTCACGCGATGAGCCGCAGCCGAAGTTAGCCTCGGCAACCATAATGTCG
>CAMPAT010000185.1 GCA_946633275.1 uncultured Clostridia bacterium | reverse complement strand
GCAGTATCTTGCAAACGGTATTGCGAGTTGCGGAGCAGTTATTGTCAGCGGCGGCGCTCTCGGAGTAGACAGCGCGGCGCACCTCGGCGCGCTTGAGGCGCAGGGTAGAACTGTTGCAGTTCTCGGCTGCGGCCTTGCCGATAATTATCTGAAAAGTAATTCCGATATACGTCGGCGTATTGTTGAGAGCGGAGGCGCGCTAATCACGGAATATCCGCCGCACGTCAGAGCAGACAAGACGACCTTCCCTCAGCGAAACAGGATTATCAGCGGACTTTCACGAGCAACGATAGTTGCCGAGGCAGCGCTGAAGAGCGGCTCGCTCATTACTGCAGATTATGCGAGGAAGCAGGGCAGAGATGTCTTTGCCGTTCCCGCTTCAATATTTGACCCCGATTTTCAGGGTACTAATAAGCTGATTGACGAGGGCGCTTTCGTGGCGACAAGTCCGTATTCAGTCCTCAGAAGATACAGCGACGAGTATTATACGCTCGATTTGACCGCGGCTCAAACGATGTATAAAATCAGCGACGTTAACCTCGGTGCAAATGTACCGGAGAAAAAACAGCTCACCTTTGACACGACTCAGAGCAGCAGAGAGGACTCTGTTCTGCGGCAGAATAAAATCTCAGCTCTCACAGGAGTGAATAAAACAGTATATGACGCGCTGACTCAGACGCCTCAGTCTACAGAAGAGATTGAAGAGGCGACTTCTCTGAGCAGCGTTAAGATATTAACAGCTCTCACGGTACTTGAAGTTCAGGGGCTTGTGAGCAAGTACGAGGGCGACAGATATTTCAAAGTATAATTTTCCATTGAAAGGATTTACCATATGTCAAAATTAGTAATTGTAGAGTCACCTGCAAAGGCAAAGAATATCAAGGGCTATCTCGGCAAGGGCTACGATGTTGTAGCTTCTATGGGACACGTCCGTGACCTTCCTGCAGCGAGACTCAGCGTAGATGTTGAAAATAACTTCGAGCCGAAGTATGCAGTTATCAAGGGCAAGGAGAATTTCGTGCGCGACCTCAAGAAGAAGGCTGACGACGCAGAGTACGTTTATCTCGCAACTGACCCTGACCGCGAAGGAGAAGCTATTTCGTGGCACCTTGCATATCTGCTCGGCCTTGACCTTAAAGACAAGAACAGAGTTACTTTTAACGAAATTACGAAGTCAGGCGTACAGAAGGGTATGAGCCACCCGCGCGAGCTCGATATCGACCTTGTCAACGCACAGCAGGCGCGCCGTATTCTGGACAGACTTATCGGTTACAAGCTGTCACCGTTTGTAAGCCAGAAAATCCGCCGCGGTCTTTCCGCCGGCAGAGTTCAGTCCGTAGCGCTCCGTCTCGTAGTTGACAGAGAGAACGAAATCAGAGCTTTTAAGCCGGAGGAGTACTGGTCAATCGACGCTAAGTTTACTAACCCTCCTGAGAGAAAAACCTTCGGCGCAGTTCTCGTATCAGACCCCGACGGCAACAAGCTTAAGCTCGGCGA
Organism: uncultured Clostridia bacterium; assembly: GCA_946633275.1. Lineage (GTDB taxonomy): Bacteria > Bacillota > Clostridia > Oscillospirales > Acutalibacteraceae > Eubacterium_R. Next base: position 1,548 of record CAMPAT010000185.1, on the reverse strand, counting down.
GAAGAACATTGAGAACAAGGAGCAGAGCGACAAAATCCTTGCGGAGCTCGACGGCGCAGAATACGTTGTGCAGTCTGTTAAGAAAGGTACGAGAAAGAAGAATCCTACTCCTCCGTTTATTACCTCTACTCTTCAGCAGGAGGCGTCCCGCCGTCTTTCCTTCCAGGCAAGACGTACTATGAAGGCGGCGCAGGAGCTTTACGAAGGCGTTGATGTAAAGGGTATGGGCACAGTCGGTCTTATTACTTATATGCGTACCGACTCTCTGAGAATTTCCGAGGAGGCTCGTGCCGCAGGTAATCAGTATATACTCGACGCTTACGGAGAAAAGTATCTCCCTGCAAAGCCGAGATATTATAAAACTAAGGGTAACGTCCAGGACGGACACGAGGCTATCAGACCGTCTATGCCGAACGTTACTCCCGACAGCGTAAAAGCGTCGCTCACATCAGACCAGTATAAGATTTATAAGCTTATCTGGGAGCGCTTTATCGCTTCACTTATGGAGTCCTGCCACCAGGAAACTATGAAAATTGAAATTGAAGCAAACGGATATATTTTCAACGCAACGGGCTATACCGTTAAGTTCGACGGCTTTACCGCTCTTTACGAGGAGAAGACTGACGATTCTTCCAAGTCTGACGCAGAAGCACCGCTTCCGCAGGTTGCGAAGGGCGACGTGCTCAGACTTAAGTCTATTCTCGGCAATCAGCACTTCACTCAGCCGCCTGCGCGTTATACCGAAGCTTCGCTTACTAAAGCGCTCGAGGAAAACGGCGTAGGCAGACCGTCGACATATGTAACAATCACTTCTACTATTCTTGCTAAGGAATACGTTGTCCGCGAGGGCAAGCAGTTTGTTCCGACAGAGCTCGGCGAGGCTGTTACAAATCTCCTCAAGGATAAGCTCCCGAACATCGTTAACGTTAAATATACCTCCAAGATGGAGGACGACCTCGATAAAATAGACTCCGGCGAAAAGAATTATATTGATATGATTCGCCTTTATTATAACGATTTTGAGGAACCGCTTGAACAGGCGAAGAAGGATATGCAGGGCGTTAAGATTAAGCTCAAGGAAGAGGAAACGGACGTTGTGTGCGACAAGTGCGGACGTAATATGGTCGTAAAGGTCGGCAGATTCGGCAAGTTCCTCGCGTGCCCCGGCTATCCGGAATGTAAGAATACAAAACCGCTCGTATTCAAGACGAACGCAAAATGCCCCGAGTGCGGCGGTGATGTTATCGAGAAGAAAACGAAGCGCGGCACAAGCTTCTACGGCTGCTCAAATTATCCTAAGTGTAATTTTATGACGTGGGATATGCCGACAGACGAAGTATGCCCCGAGTGCGGCAAATCGCTCTTCCGTAAAAAGGGGAACGCTCTTTATTGTCCCGATACGGAAGGCTGCGGATATACCAAGTCCGCGAGCAAGAAAAAGTAATTATTATTTTTGTTAGCTATGAGCTATAAGCTTATAGCTTATAGCTTATAGCTTACAGCTTACAGCTTACAGCTTACAGCTTACAGCTTACAGCTTACAGCTTA
>CAMPAT010000184.1 GCA_946633275.1 uncultured Clostridia bacterium | reverse complement strand
TCAAAGAAGTAATTGAAGAAAAACAACGCTGAAGCAACGATTATATAAGTCATGGCAGTTTTTGTATGAAGTACAGTACTGAAAACAAAAACACAGAGCTTATAAAAACCTATATCAACTCCGCACCTTATGAGGTACAGGGTAATTTGATACGGAGTTTTCGTGCGCGGAGAATGATTAAATACATATTTTTTTTCGATGAAAAATAAAATAACAGCCGCAATTGCAAATGATACTGCAACAGAAACTGAAGCAGAGATACCAAATGCGATTTTGCAAAGCTGTTTTAGTGCAATAAATAAAAACAATACCGCCGTATAACCGATAGTATAATTAACGGTCTCGCCGTTAATCAGCTTTGAAGCGGTAATTCTGTTGTCGCTTTTCGTTATATCCATAATAAACACCTAATTATATTATTGCTTATATATAGTATCATAACCAAATTAATACTTCAATTATTTAGCAGGAAATTTAACCTCTTTGTAATATTTACCGCTTGTCCGTCATAGGTATAAGCGAGGTGATTGGTTGAGTGAGCTTGACTATATTCTGAGCTTTATGGGACAGGAGGTTATCTCTGCATTTGATTTGCTTGATAAAGATGTCCGAAGAAGAATTACGGAAATACGCGTTCGCTCAGAGAATTATATGATGGTCGTATTCAGGAGCACATCATATTTTATCAGCTCTTGCGGCGAAATCAGAGAATCACCGGGGAATGACAGCATCCGCTTAAGCAGGGAATACGTTGACAAGCTGTTTCTGAAATTTTGTGAGTACTCTGTTTATTCCAATACGGATAACATAAAACAAGGTTTTGTAACGCTAAAAAACGGAGCAAGAATAGGCTTAACAGGCACCGCGGTTATGAACAACGGAGAAATAACAGGAGTTAAGGACATAACCTCTCTTAACATCAGGATACCGCATGAAGTTATCGGCTGCAGCGACAAGGTGCTTAACTTTCTTTATGTTAATCTTTTTCCATCTGTTATTGTTGCAGGTATGCCGTCGAGCGGAAAAACGACGCTTCTTCGTGATATGGCGCGTCAGCTTTCAAGCGGCTTTGCAGGCAAATACCGCAAGGTCGCAATGATTGATGAAAGATGTGAATTTGCAGGAAGAAGGGATGTAAACAGTGCTCTTAATGTAGGAATTAACACGGACGTGCTCTCATCATTCCCGAAAACAGAAGGGATTGAGCTTGCAACGCGTACGCTTTCTCCGGAGATGATAATCTGCGACGAAGTGTCTAAGCTGAGCGAAGCGAGTGCGATTTCCGCCGCGTTTTCATCGGGCGTAAAATTTGCGTTATCGGTACATATTGGAAGCAAGGACGATTTGTACAGAAAGAGTATTATAAAACAGCTGATTGAAACAGGGGAGTTTTCATATATTATTTTGCTTAACGGATGTAATTATACGGAAGAAATACTTGACGCGCAGGAGGTTTACGGTGAAATTTGCAGGACTCGCGGCGATAATGATATCTACGGCAGGAGCAGGCTGGGCTCTGTATGATAAGTCAAAGAGAAGGATGATAATATGCCGTCAGCTTGTAATACTTTGCGATGTGCTGATACGCGATTTTATGTGTCGCGCTACGCCGATAAATCTGCTCTTATTTGAAACGATAGAAACATATGATTTGCACGAGCTCAGCTTCATTAAGGAAGAAAATATTATTTCCGACGTTCCTGTCAGAACATCGCTTCCCGCCGGGGTCGATAAGGAGGTCAGCTCTTTCTTCTCATCACTCGGTAAAAGCGACATCCAGACGCAGCTTGTGCTGATTAATAACTTTCGTGATTACATATCTCTAGAAGAGGAAGAATACAAAATCAGTCATACTAAGAATTCGAGGCTATATCTAACTTTCGGGGTGTTTTCAGGACTTCTGATATCACTCGTCTTTGTGTGATTTGGGGGTAATAAATTGGAAGTCGATTTTATATTCAAGATTGCAGCGGTCGGAATAATCGTTGCAGTTCTTAATACAATTCTTGTGCGTTCGGGACGTGAGGAACAGGCAATGCTTACTACTCTCGCAGGAGTGATAGTCGTTCTGATGATGTTGATTCCTCAGATAAGGGATTTGTTTGACGAGGTAAAGTCGCTTTTTAATCTCTGATATGCTTAAAATTGCAGGAATTTCACTTTCAGTACTGTTATGCTCGCTGCTGATTAAAGAAAAGAACAGAACCTTCGCCGTGATTTTGTCGATAACGGGCGGCGTTCTTCTGTTTTCTGTGTTTATAAGCGAGCTTTCTGAAGTAGTAGAGCGCGTGAGAAGCCTTACTGAAAAAAGCGAAATATCGACTTCTTACATCGCGTTAATGGTTAAAGCGCTCGGCATAACTATTTTGACTCAGTTTGTCAGCGATATCTGCCGCGATAACGGCGAGAACGCGCTCGCTTCAATTACTGAAACAGTAGCCAAAATTGCAGTTGTCGCAATGCTTTTTCCGCTTTTTGAGACTATAATTGAAATAGTGGGTGGACTTGTAAAATGAAGAGGTTTATCTTAGCTCTGCTTCTGTTGTTGTCGCTTCCTTTTTGCGTCTTTGCCGGTGAATCAGAAGCTGATAAATATAACGAGTATCTCAAACAGTATAACTTTTCTTTTTTTGAAGAAAAACTGGACGAGGATACTTACGGATATCTTAAATCACTCGGAGTAGATAATTTTGATTTTGAGAGGATTTCTTCGCTATCTGTAAACGATTTTGCAAAGCTTCTTTCAAATGTTATTAAGACAAGCTCACATAAGCCTCTTAATGGTGCCTTAACGGTTATTGCGTACATATTGCTTTCCGCAGTTATCCGAGGTTTTAAGAGCGATAACGGGCTGCTTCTTGACGGAGCGTTTTCTTCTGCCTCTTCGCTTATTATTTCAGTTTTGCTTGTGTCACAGACCGCTAGAACAATCAGCCTTTGCGCGGCAACTCTCGGAACAGCGGGCGACTTCGTTTATGCCTTCGTACCTGTTTTTTGCGCTATCGTTCTTGCAAGCGGCGCAGGAGTCACGTCTTTTTCATCAAATTCA
>CAMPAT010000183.1 GCA_946633275.1 uncultured Clostridia bacterium | reverse complement strand
GTAATTATTACTTTTGTTAGCTATGAGCTATAAGCTTTTAGCTATAAGCCTGAGGGTGGACTTCGTCCACGATTATAATATTAATGGTGATAATAATGCCTTGGAATGACTACAAGCAATCATTAATCTGGAAAAAAGCGATGGTATTGGTAGAAGAGGTGTATTCACTTATTCCTCAGCTTCCTCCGGAAGAAAAGTTTGCGTTGAGTTCGCAGATGAGACGAGCTGTTGTTTCGGTTCCGTCGAATATTGCAGAGGGGAACTCAAGGTTTTCTCCTAAAGAGTTCAGAAGATTCTTAGAAGTTGCCAAAGGTTCACTATATGAACTTGATACTCAGATTTTGATTTGTGAACAACAAAACTATTTAACACCAACCCAAACTAAAAAGACAAAGGCGCTTACAGATGAGTTAAACAGAATGATTACAAAACTCATTGTTAAGTTAAACGAAGAAAGCGATTAATTGTCTGAGCGAAGCGAGTAACCATAAGCTCACAGCTTATAGCTTACAGCTCAAGGCTAATTTGTGAAATATGAAGAAGTTTACTGTTATCGGAGCAGGTCTTGCAGGGTGCGAAGCGGCGTGGCAGATTGCCGAAAGCGGCTACGATGTCACTCTCGCGGAGATGAAACCCGTTAAGTTTTCTCCGGCGCATAAAAGTGAATATTTTGCTGAGCTCGTTTGCTCAAATTCTCTGAAAGCGTCGCGCGTCGAAAGCGCCGCGGGACTTCTTAAGGAAGAGATGGCTCGCCTCGGCTCGCTTACAGTTCCCGTTGCGCGCGGATGTGCTGTTCCTGCAGGCGGTGCGCTTGCCGTTGACAGAAATCTCTTCTCATCCGCTGTTACGGAGAAGATACTCTCTCATCCGAGAATAACTGTCGAGCACAGGGTGTGCGACAAGATAAATCCTGCTGACGATGAGATTATCATCGTTGCGACAGGTCCGCTTACTGACGGCGCTCTTTCCGCTGAGATTGAGCGACTTTGCCCCGATATGCTGTCGTTTTACGACGCTGCGGCGCCGATTGTGACTGCCGACAGCGTTGATATGAGTAAGGCGTTCGGCGCCTCGCGTTACGACCGCGGCGGCGAGAGCGATTACATAAACTGTCCGTTTAATAAGGAAGAATATGAGCGCTTCATTGACGAGCTCGTTAATGCCGAGGGCGCAGTCGTACACGATTTTGATGTGTATGAGGGCTGTATGCCTATTGAAAAGCTCGCAAAGCGCGGACTTGACGCGCCTCGCTTCGGTCCGATGAAACCTGTCGGACTTATTGACCCGAGGACGGGACACAGACCGTGGGCGTGCGTTCAGCTCAGACGCGAAAACGACAAGGGCACGATGTTTAACCTCGTCGGATTTCAGACGAACTTAAAGTTCGGCGAGCAGAAACGTGTTTTCGGTATGATACCGGGACTTGAGAACGCTGAGTTCGTGCGCTACGGCGTAATGCACAGAAACTCGTTTATTAATTCGCCGAAGGTGCTTTTCAGCGATTTCTCGCTTCGTGAACACAGCAATATATTCTTCGCAGGACAGATTACCGGAGTCGAAGGATATATGGAATCGGCAGGCTCGGGAATACTCGCGGGAATTAACGCCGTGCGCAGAGCACGCGGCTGGAATACAGTAACTCTCAGCGAATGTACGATGCTCGGTGCGCTGTCAAGATATATCAGCGATGAGAGCGTGACGAACTTTCAGCCGATGGGTGCGAACTTCGGCATCCTGCCCCCGATTGAACCTAAAATCAGAGATAAAAAGGAGCGATACAAGGCGCTTTCAGAGCGCGCATTAGAATCGCTTGAACAGTTAAAAGAAGAATTATGAAGATTATTGCAGACGCTATGGGCGGCGACAACGCGCCGCTTGAGATAATTAAGGGCTGCCTTATGGCGCTCGATGAATTTGATATTGAAGAGATTATTCTCGTCGGTGATGAGGAGAAAATTAATTCCTGCGTTAAGGAAAACGGAATTGAACTTAAGAAAATTTCCGTTCATAACTGTACTGACGTTATTGATATGTGCGACGACCCTACTTCTGTTCTTAAGCAGAAGCCCGATTCGTCTATGGCAGTCGGCTTCCGCCTTCTTAACGAGGGCGCAGGCGACGCGTTCGTCAGCGCAGGTAATACAGGCGCAATCACCGTCGGCGCAACGCTGATTACGAAGCGGATTAAAGGCGTTAAGCGCCCTGCAATCGCTTCAATTATGCCGAGTGCGAAAAAGCCGTTTCTCCTTATGGACTGCGGCGCAAATGCGGAGTGCAGAGCAGATTTTCTCTGCCAGTTCGGTCTGCTCGGCTCAATATATATGAAGAACGTTATGAAGTATGACAATCCCTCCGTCGCTCTTGCAAATAACGGTACTGAGGAGACGAAGGGAACGCCCGTCGTCAAGGAAGCGTATCAGCTTATGAAGGACGCGCCGTATAACTTTATCGGTAACATTGAGGGCAGGCAGATTCCTTTCGGCGACGCAGACGTTGTAGTCGCAGACGGCTTTACGGGAAATCTTATCCTCAAGATGTACGAGGGCGTAGCTAAGGTGCTTATGAACGGCATTAAGCAGGCGTTTTACAAGAACGCTCTGTCAAAAGTTTCGTATCTCGGCGTAAGGTCGGGTATCAACGATATGAAAACTCAGTTTGACTATAAGGAGTACGGCGGAGCTGTTATGCTCGGAGTTAAGAAGCCTGTTATCAAGGCTCACGGCTCAGCAGACGCCCGCACGTTTAAAAACGCAGTCAAGCAGGCAGTATGGTTCCTTGAAACTGATTTAATCAGCAAAATTGAGCAGGAGCTTTCTGCAAAATAAAACCGCTTCAGGGTGTATTTATGAAAAACTTAGAGAGCAAAATTGAATATACTTTCAAGAACAAAGCTTTCCTTGAAGAAGCGCTGACGCATTCAAGTTACGCCAACGAAAACCCCGGCGGACTTCCTTGTAACGAGCGTATGGAATTCCTCGGCGACGCGGTGCTCCAGATTATCTCAGCGGAGTATCTTTGCTTCAAGTTTCCGTCTCTTCCCGAGGGCAGAC
>CAMPAT010000182.1 GCA_946633275.1 uncultured Clostridia bacterium | reverse complement strand
TATACTTATCAATAAGCGGATGTTCGGGAGCAATTACCATAAACGTAACGCCGAAAAGCGTATCGGGACGGGTTGTATAAATTCTGAGCTCCTCGGGCGCCTCGTTAATCCTGAAGTTAACAAACGCGCCGCGCGACTTGCCTATCCAGTTAATCTGCTGGAGCTTAATGTTCGGAAGATAATCTACTTCCTCGAGACCTTCAAGAAGCTTGTCGGCATACTCTGTAATTCTGAGATACCACACGTCCTTTGACTTCTGCACTACGTCGCTGTGGCAGATATCGCACTTGCCGCCCTGCGAGTCTTCATTAGAGAGGACTACCTTACAAGACGGGCAGTAGTTAACGAGAGTCTTATCGCGGAAGGCAAGACCGTTTTCAAACATCTTGAGGAAAATCCACTGAGTCCATTTATAGTAATTCTCGTCAGTAGTATCAATCACTCTGTTCCAGTCGAACGAAAAGCCTACGCGCTTGAGCTGAGAAGTAAACTTCTCAATATTCATATCGGTAACCTTACGAGGGTGAATACCTGTCTTAATAGCGTAGTTCTCAGTCGGCAGACCGTAAGCGTCAAAGCCTATCGGGAAAAGAACATTATAGCCCTGAAGTCTGCGCTTGCGCGATACTACTTCAAGACCGGAGTAAGCCTTAATATGACCAACGTGCATTCCTGCGCCCGAGGGATACGGAAATTCGACGAGGGCGTAAAACTTCTCTTTGTCGGAATTATCGACAGCGTTGAAGGTGCCGTTCTTATCCCACTTGTCCTGCCATTTTTTCTCAATTTCTCTGAAATTATATTCCATCATTTATCCTCCTGAAAGTGTTTTAAGTTTTAAGTTTTAAGCTTAATGGTGGGCTCCGCCCACACCTGAATTATCAGGGTACGGGTTGTTTACCTGTAAAACTTAACGCTTAACACCCATATAATTTATTCCTTAACAATCAAATCTTCAATATCGACCTTTTCGCCGTCTTCCCAGAGGCGTTCAATCTGATAAAAGTTTCTGCTCTCTTTATAAAGCACGTGAACAACGACGCCGATGTAATTAAGGCAAATAGAGTCCGACGCCTTACCCTCGATATGATGAGGCTCAATTCCCTGTTCGCTGAGCTTATACTCAACCTCGTCTGCAATCGCTTTAAGCTGAGTGTTTGAAGTAGCTGTCGCAATCACGAAATAATCCGTAAGCACGGTAATATCATTTACTCTGATAACCTCAATTTCGCTGCCGCGCTTGCTGTCAATCGCCTTAACAGCGGTTTTAACAATGTCAAGATAGTTTTGTTCCATATTTATCCTTTCTGCATTCTTGCTACAACCCAGTTATAGCATTTTATTGTATCGGGATGGATTTGTCTTCCCTGGTTTACTATGCTGCGTATAGTGTACGACAGTGAATACAGCATTCCCCCAAATAAATCCTCGTCCGTTTTTTGTCTCATTATTTCAACATCTGCGTAATCTCTGTCCGCCGAGGTGAAATCGGCAAGATAGATTATCATTTCAAAAAGCGTCATATTTTCGCGCCCTGTAGTATGGTAACGAATGCCGCTTATTATATCGGCGTCGTCAATACCGAGCTCGTTTTTGACAAACGAGGCGCCGCTCATCTGATGATAAACCTTTTTGTTATCAATTTCAAGGTCTGTCATCTTTGCTTCAAGCTCAATAAGCCGCCTTTGCTCGTCGTAGTCCGTTTCCTTCGTCACATCGTGGAGAATGCCTGCGATATACGCTTTCCCGGGGTCAACGCCGTGCTTTTGGGCAAGCTCCTTCGCCTTTTCGGCGACGCACATACTGTGATGAAAACGGTATGGCGAAAGCCTCTTCTTTATTAATTCAATATATTCGTCGTTTTTATACATAAAGATTATTATCCCTGATATACTGTTCTACCTCGCGCGGAACAAGTCCTTCAATGCTCCCGCCCTGCTTAACTCTTTCTCTGATATCGGTTGAGCTGACTTCAAGCACGTCAAAGCGCGAAATAATACTGTTTTTCAGATTATCGTTCTGCTCCTTAAACTCGAGCATTTTATCAAGCTCATCCTTTTCTCTCGCGGCGGTGACGAGCGTCACCATCTTTAAGATATCGTCGGCTCTGTACCAGTTTTCAAAATAAAGGTACTGGTCGGAACCTGTGATAAGATAAAACTTGTCGCTCGGATAAACGGACTGAAGCGCCTTTATCGTATCAAAGGTATAGCTCTTTCCGCTGCGCCAGAACTCAATATCAGACACCTCGTACTTCTTGTTATAAGCCGTTGCGAGGCGGAGCATTTTAATTCTGTGCTCGCCCGAAATCAAGCCGTATGACGTCTTGTGAGGCGGAACGGCAGTAGGCAAAAACAGAATTTTATCAAGTTTGAGCGCGTCAAGGTAACACTTCGCGAGGTGAAGGTGTCCGTTATGAACGGGGTTGAACGCCCCGCCGAAAATGCCTATTCTCATCAGCTTCTGCCCTGTTTCTTGTCTCTGTCGTTTCTGTAGCGCGGACGGTCATAAACTGCGTAAGGATTCTTCGCTTCCTTTTCGCGCTGGCGTGCGCGCATACCTTTAATCTTAACCTTTTTCTTGGCTTTCGCTTTCGCTGAGCCTGAGCCGCGCTTCTTTTTCTTCTCTGCAATTCTTTCCTCGTCAGCCTCGCGCCACAGCACGATAACACCGCCGATTACCTGAATAACCTCTGCGCCGAGTACAGGCGCAAGCTCGTTTGCAAGCTCCTTCGGAGTCTTGGGAGCTGTTTCGAGGTGCACGCGGATTTTAATCAGTTCGCGCACGTCGAGTGTATCGTCAATCTGCGCGATAAGATTGTCTGTTATTCCCTCTTTGCCGATTTGGATTATCGGCTCAAGCGGGTTAGCTTTTGCTCTGAGAGCTGCTCTTTCTTTAGAGGTCATCTTTTTCTCCCTTCGGTAGAAATAGCTTCAAGCTTTAAGCTACAAGCTACAAGCTTTTGGGAGGGCTCCGCCCTCACCCATTTTAATTGTCGAGCGCAGCGAGTAACCAAAAGCTCATAGCTAATAGCTCATAGCTGAAAAGCTTTAAGCTTTAAGCTTTG
>CAMPAT010000181.1 GCA_946633275.1 uncultured Clostridia bacterium | reverse complement strand
TATAAGCTGTCAAAAATGCATAATCTCACCGCCGTGGTCTTTTGCGCATTGAACGTGTCTGAGAATAAAGACGAGCTGCCTGCAAAGGCGCTCAAACGCTTTGAAAACGACTTTTTAAACGCCGTAATCAGACACGACTTTCAGACCGGGCAAATGGCTGAAATAGCCGCTCTGTGCGAAAATGAGGGCATACGTTACGTTTTCTTCAAAGGCGCGGAGCTGCGCGAGCTGTATCCTGTTCCCGAAGCGAGAATTATGACCGACGCCGACGTGCTCATCGACAAGGATAACAGAGCCGCGTTAAAAACGCTCCTCACTTCAAATGGATTTTACTGCCGCAACTCAAACGGCAATGTTTACGAGTACGTTAAAGACGAGCTCCTTACGGAAGTGCATACTCGCATTATAAGCGGCAAAATCGGTTCAAACGATTTGGAAGCATTTTTTGAGGACGCGATAAACCACGCAGAATTTGACGGCTGCTCCGGCAGGCTTGAAAAGAACTACTATTTCGCCTATCTCATTGCGCACATCGCGCACCATTTCTGGTTTTACGGCGCAGGAATAAAGCTCCTGCTCGACCTTGCGGTAATGCTCATAAAATGCGACATCGACCTCGAATGCACTCTAGGCATTCTTGAAGAATGCGGACTGCGGCAGTTTGCAGAGGTGGTGCTCACCTTAACATACAAATGGTTCGGCTGCGGACAGGACTTCAATGCCGACACTAAAAAGACGGAAGAATTTATGCTCAGCTACGGTGCCTTCGGCAATTTCAAAAGGAATAAAGCCGCGGTAGTAAGGCGTAAAGCGCTTGAAAGCGGAGACAGCAGCTCTTTTGCGGCGAAGCTGAAGCTTGTCTTCCCGTCTTATGAAAAGATGAGAAATATCCCCTATATCAGCTTTATTGAAGGCAGGCGTTACCTCGTGCCTGCAGCGTGGCTGTACAGGATATATTATAATTTTAAAAACAGACGTGATTTTGTTGCAGACGCAACGCGCACGCTGTCAAGTGATGAAACTAAAAATGAAGCCGAGCAGGAGCTGGGCTTCTTCAGGGAGATTGGATTGTTATGATTTCATTCTTAATTTGTCTTGCGGCAATTATCGCTATTATTATCGTTGTATTTTTTACATGGTTTTTGTCTTACAGAGCAGACGGGAAGTGTCCGCTCTGCGCGCTGAAGCACTTCGGCAGAGGTAAGCTCACTATCGATATTAAGGACGAGCCGAATTACGACAATAACGTTCCGCCCACTCCGATTATGGGCTGGTCAAGCTGGAATCTGCTTCGCAATCACATTGACGAGGACGCAATCTACGACACGGCAAAAGCTATGGCAGACAGCGGACTTGCCGAGGCCGGATACGAATATGTCAACATCGACGACTGCTGGCAGAGCTCTATGCGCGACAGCGACGGCAAGCTCCAGGGCGACCTTGAGGCGTTCCCGTCGGGAATCGAGGCGCTTTGCAAACGAGTTAACGCCCTCGGTCTTAAGCTCGGTATTTACTCGTCTAACGGTACTCTCACCTGCGAGGATATGCCTGCTTCACTCGGCAACGAGGAGCTTGACGCAAAGACTTTTGCTTCGTGGGGAATCGAGTATGTAAAATACGACTTCTGCCATAACAAGAGACTCACGGGCTCTACCCCGATAATCGAATTTGCAGACATCAACAAGCCGGGAGAAAGAAGCGAAATCAGACTTCGCCCCGACCACGCAAAATACACGGGCAAAGCGCGCGAGGTAAAATGCGACGAGCTTCCGAGCAAGCGAGGAATGGGACTTCTCAACCACGGCGCAGGTACTGCTTCGTTCAACGTCGACGTTCCTATGGGCGGCGAATACGTAATGACTATTCATTATCATAAGACTGCCGTTCACCGCAGACAGTATCTGCAGGTTGTAATTAACGGCAGAGTTTACGAGGTTTATATTCCTCAGGGCTTCTCAATGTCGCACGACGCAAAGGTTCAGCTCGAAGTTAAGCTCGACTCGGGCGACAACAAAATCACTTTCAGAAATCCCGTTGTCACAATGGCTGACTCATCATACATTCAGTACAAGCGTATGGGCGACGCTCTCAGAGACGCAACGCGCGCCTGGGCAATGTTCACGGGCGGCGAGGAAAAGCCGATTACATATTCAATCTGCGAATGGGGTTTTGCTCACCCGTGGAACTGGGGACGCAAGGCAGGTAATATGTGGCGCACCACGATGGATATAACGCCGAAATGGCGCAGAATAAAGGCAATTTATAATAAATCTGTCGACCTTTATAAGTTCTCGGGACCTGCTCACGTTAACGACCCCGATATGCTCGAGGTAGGCAACGGCAAGCTCACCCCCGACGAGAACCGCGCTCACTTCACGCTCTGGTGTATGATGGCGGCGCCTCTCGTGCTCGGCAACGACCTTCGCAAACTTACAGACGGCTCGTCAAAGAGCAGATTTTTACTCGACACGCTGACTAACAAGAGCCTGATTTTAATCGACCAGGACACACTCGTCAAGGCTGCAAAGAGGATTAAGAAATCCCCTGCTCTCGACATTCTTGCCCGTCCGCTCTCAAACGGCGACACGGCGCTCTGCTTCTTCAACAAATCGGGCAAGGAACGCCCCGTTGAATTTGAGCTCGACTCGCTGCAGGACTATAAGTATCTGAACTTCCGCAGAGCCGCAGGCAACTACGAGATTCACGACCTCTGGTCAGACGACCGCTGGGCAGACACAAAAATCAATGTTAAAGTCCCCAAGCACGGCGTGGCAGCATTTAGAATATCGCAGTAATAAATGAGGCTGTTCATCAGCCTCGTTTTATTTACAAAATATACAATATTTTTTTTACAATATCTGTTACAATTAATAAAAGGACAAGTATGATATAGCGAGGATTAGAACAAATGATTTTCATTTGTCAAGCCCTTTTTTTCTCGTGTTTTTGTCGTTTTTTTGTACATTTTTGTATAATATATTGCACAAATACTATTTTGTGATACATTTAATTTAAGTAACTGAAAGGTGATTTTATGAAGAGAAAAATAAAAGCATCTATTATTTTATTTATTT
>CAMPAT010000180.1 GCA_946633275.1 uncultured Clostridia bacterium | reverse complement strand
TACCTGCAAGCGCGATTCAAGCCATAAGAAATACGAAACTATTCCTAAGGCAAGCTGGGCGCCTGTTCCGTCAGCCGCAGAGGCAAATAAAGCTCCTGTTAACAAGGCTATCAAGAAGCCTGCAAATATTAATACAGTATGCGTTTCTAAGAAGAAGACGATGACCATTTCTTTCAACCGCGTACCGGGCGCACAGAATTACCGTGTCGCATACCGCAAGGCAGGCGCAAAGAATTGGACGTTCAAATGGACAGGCGGCAAGTCATCATATGTACTTAAGAACCTTAAGAATAAGGGACTTTACGAGTTCAGATTTGCTGCATATAAGAAGGTTAACGGTCAATGGCAGCGCGGCGACTGGTCGAACACGAGCTACAGATATTATTCCAAGGCTACTATCGGCAAGGTTAAAGCCGGCAAGAAGCAGGCAACCGTTAACTGGAAGAAGGATAAAGACGCTAATTACTACGTAGTATTTTATTCAACTGATAAGAATATGAAGGGACAGAAGAAGGTTACCGTTAAGGGTAAGAATAAGACTTCTGTTACTATCAAGAAGCTTAAGAAGGGAAAGAAGTACTACTTCCGCGTAAGAGCTTATAAGACTAAGAGCAAGAAGAATTACGCAGGCGAGCTTTCTTCAAAGAAATCAGTTAAAGTTAAATAATGAAGCAAAAAAGCAATCGGTTTTACCGATTGCTTTTTATATAACGCAGTAAAAATTGCTCTCCCACGCAGGAATGTATTTTGAATGTCTGAAAAAGATTTTGTAATTCGGATTGAGCTCAAGCACTTTGAGCGGAAGGGAGAATAAGTCTTCGTTACGGTGATACGCGCAGATGTATAGCTTCGGCGCGTATTTTCTTATTGTTTTTTCAAGTCCGCACAGCGCCTTCATTTCAGCGCCCTCAATATCCATTTTGATGAAAGTAGGGGAAAGCTCAAGCGAGTCAACGTCGATTACATCGACGCTTTTTCCTTTTGCGGACAGCTTTGAGTTTCGCCCGGCCTGAGTGTCGAAAATCAGCGTGTCGCGCTTGTCCCAGGCGCCCATATTAAGACAAGTTATGTCAAACAGCTCTTCCGTGTTTTTCAGCAGCTTTCTGAAATTCTTTTCGTCAGGCTCAAGCGCTGTTATGTAACTGTATTCTCCGCCCGTCGCGCTCAGGAATTCCGAAATTGTATCGCCGTCGTACGCGCCGAGGTCAATTATGTTTTCTTCTCCCGTAAGCCTGAGAATATCGCGGTAAATGCTGCTTTTGTCGGCAAATGACGATAGCAGATAGCCGATTTTTCCGCTCACCTTGTAGTTGAGAATATCGGCGTAAACGCGCCTGCTTTCATCGTCTGCAAGACTGTTATATACGAGGTCGAATTTGTCCTCGTTTTCCTTTATGTAATCTCTGCAGAACAGTCCGCCTCCCGCCACGGGAACGTCAGGCGCAAACACCGTGTGCTCGGCATTAATACGCCTTATATTATCGAGCACACCGTCAATATGCGTAGCGAAGCACAGAACTACATTGAAGTCGTTGTACTTATCGCATACCTCGCTGTATTTCAGCACCTTGTAACCTTTGAACGAGTGACCGCGCACAAATTCATCTGAAGCAAAAATATCGCTGACTTCTATCGAATAACTCTCAAGAGTCGCCATTATTTTTTCTGCACCGAGTCCCATACCGTAGAGGACTACAGGCTTTTTGTCATTTTTCAGCGTGTCCCACACGTCGTTTTCCCGAATAAGCTCTAACATAATTCAAACAGCTCTTTTGCGTTATTGTTCGTAATATCAAGTATCTCCTGCGCGCTCATTTTGAGCACCTCGCCGATACGCTCTGCAATATGCGGAATGTACGACGAGTCGTTGCGCTTTCCGCGGTGGGGAACGGGCGCAAGGTACGGACAGTCCGTTTCGAGCACAAGTCTGTTGAGCGGAATGTCTTTCACGACTTCGAGACTCTTTCTCGCGTTCTTAAACGTAACAACGCCGTTAAGACCGATGTACATTCCGAGCTTTATTATCTCGCGCGCCATCTCAACGCTGCCCGAAAAGCAATGCAAAACGCCCTTCGGCTGAGTTCTTTTAAGTATTTCAAGCGTGTCGCCGTGCGCCTCGCGGTCGTGTACAATTACGGGAATATCAAGCTTTTTTGCAAGTTCAATCTGTCTTTCAAAAAAATCTTTCTGCTTTTCCTTAGTACTGCTCATCCAATGGTAATCAAGACCGATTTCGCCGATTGCAACGCACTTGTCGTGCGAAGCAAGCTCCTCGATATCGCCGAGGTCGCTTATTTCGTTTCCTTCAAGATTTTCGGGATGAAACCCGGCAGCAAAGCGGATGAAGTCAAATTGCTCGCTTAGCGCCATATTCGCTCTGCTCGACTCTATGTCGCAGCCGCAAGTAACAATGTTACTTACACCTTTTTCGCGCATAGATGAAAGCAGTTCGATTCTGTCCTCATCGAACTGCTCGTCATCATAATGTGAATGTGTATCAAAAATATTATTATACATAAGCTTCTTTATCAGCAGATTTTTGCTCCGACAGGAAGGTCAACGAATGTAACTGCAACCTCGCCGTCCTTCTCGCCGGAAAGGAGCATACCCTGGCTGATTTCGCCGCAGAGCTTAACGGGCTTGAGGTTTGTTACAATAATAGCTTTTTTACCGATTAAATCCTCGGGCTTGTACCATTTCGCAATACCGGAAACAATCTGTCTCGTAGTGCCCGAGCCGTCGTTGAGCTGGAGCTTGAGAAGCTTATTCGACTTCTCAATCTTCTCGCATTCGAGGATTTCTGCAACTCTGAGGTCGGATTTGAAGAAGTCGTCGATTGTGATTTCTTCGATAATTTCTTCTTCCTTTTCTTCCTTCGGCTTCGCTGCAGCCTCAGCCTTTGCGGCAGCCTCCTGCTTCGCAGCGATATCCGCGAGCATTTTTTCTGTATCAATTCTCCGGAATAGAGCCTCTGCTGTACCTACCTTAACGCCTTCTTTAATAGCGCCGAAGGTGCCGAGCGAGTCGTAGTCCTTAATATCGCAGTTCATCTGCGCAAAAATCTTTTCGCTTGTCTCAGGCATAAAAGGAGAGAGAAGAACTGCAATAAAGCGGATAGA
>CAMPAT010000179.1 GCA_946633275.1 uncultured Clostridia bacterium | reverse complement strand
CCTCGGGCTTCGGGTCGCGGTTTTTCGGCGGACGGCATTTTACCATATTTGCTATGTAAACATTTTTATTTCTGTCAAGGTCAATGCTGTTCAGGAATTTGTCGAGCAGCTTACCGCTCCTTCCGACGAAGGGCTCGCCCTGCAAGTCCTCGTTTTCGCCCGGACCTTCGCCAATCAGCATAATATCGGCGTCCTTTTTGCCTATGCCGAAAACAAGATTAGTCCTGCCCTCGCACAGCGCGCATTTTGTGCAGTCCTTGCACCGAAGTTCAAGCTCGTCTAAAGTCAACACAATCACCTATCCTTTTTACCCCCTTTGTTAAAGGGAGGGAACCTCTTGCGGCGGAGGGAGGCACTCCCCCCAATCTCGTACTGAAAGCAACAAAACCCCTCTGTCGCTACGCGACATCTCCCCTTAGCAGGGGCGAAAAAAGCAGTTTCTCGCTTCGCGCATACAATTATATCAAATTTACTGTTGAAAAACAATCTGATTTGTATTAAAATATTAACGTATTAATTTTACGGAGGAAAATATAATGGCAAATCAAGTAGTAGTTGAGATTTCGGCTCGCCACGTTCATGTATCGCAGGCGGACCTTGAAACACTTTTCGGCAAAGGATATGAGCTTACGGTTAAGAAAATGCTCTCTCAGCCGGGTCAGTACGCTTGCGAGGAAAGAGTAAGAGTTGTCGGCACAAAGGGCGAGTTCCCTGCTGTATCAATTCTCGGTCCCGTAAGACCTGCAACCCAGGTTGAGATTTCGCTCACAGACGCTCGTTCAATCGGAGTTTCCGCTCCCGTAAGAGAGTCAGGCGACGTTGCCGGCTCAGGCGCTTGCAAGCTTGTTGGTCCTGCAGGCGAGGTTGAGCTTAAGGAGGGCGTTATCGCTGCGAAGCGCCACATCCACGCTACAACTAAGGACGCTGAGGAAATGGGACTCACGAACGGTGAAATCGTTTCCGTTGAAATCCCGACTTCAAACGGCAGAAATCTTACTTTCGGCGACGTTGTTGTCCGTGTATCAGACAGCTACGCTCTTGCTATGCATATCGATACTGACGAGGCAAACGCAGCAGGTATGGCGCCGAACACAATGGGTACTGTTATTAAATAAGTTAAAATTATTAAGGAGCTGTGCAGTCGCACAGCTCCGTTTTTTATTGCGGATGGTATGATTTGTTGAGCTCTTTAATTTTTGATACAGTTTTTTCAACCTGCGGCTTGACGCTGCTTGCCTCAGACGATTTACGCTGAAGGTAAGTGACGAAGAAAGTCGACGCGTCGTAATCTGTTCCGCCGTCGAAGAACGGTACAAGGTACCCTTCATCCCGGAAGGCGGATTTGCGAACTTCTTTATCGTCGATGAAGTATTCTGTATAGCCGTAGTCGGTTGTGTAAGACGCCTTGAAATTAGTTTCAAACGCCGTTTTTTCAAGTTTGAGGATTGTTGAAGTAGCTTTAACGGTCCTGCCGTAGTTCTTAGATGAGAAGGAATTCTGGCAGTAGAGCGTCCTGCCGTTCTCCTTATGGAGAATATAGTACTGCTCGCGCTCGTTATTAAGGCTGTTTGAAATACCCTCGCCCTTATAGGCGATTACGGCGCTCGTGCCGTTGTAGCGGTAAACCTCGAAGTAGTATTTTTCCTCCTCGGTAGGAACGTACTTGCCGTTATCGCTCTCCTTACGCGTTTTAACAGTTTTGCGGTAAACTGTGACGAGCTCATCTGTGCCGTCGCCGTTGAAGTCGACAAGGTCGACTACTGCGAGTCCGTCGATATATGCGTAGCCGTTTCTTTCGACGAATTTTGCCGCGCCGTATTTCTGGTTAAGACCTTCAACGATTTTGTAGTACGAGCCGTTGAGGCTTGTGCCGAGCTCAGCAGCCTTAACTGCCGCGTCGTCGCTGCTCGTCGAGAAGCCGTCTGTCAGCGTTTCAACCTGATTTACGATAACGTTTGCTTTCTGCTCGCTGAGCACGGCGAGCTTAATACGCTCGAACGACGCCGCGTCAACCTTTCCGCGGACGGTGAACGCCTCGGCGTCCTTGTCGTAATTGCAGGACATACGTTTTTCAAATTCGTCGCCGCGCATTCCGTAGAGCGCCACGCTCGAAACGTCTTTCTCGTCGTGAAGACCGATGTAATACCTGTTGTTTCTCGAATATATTGTGACCCAGGCGTCGTCTTTCTTCTTCTTTGTCTGGGCTGCCTTTTCGTGGAAGAGGAGCGCAAACTTTCCGTCGTCGTTGTAGCCCCACACGTCAGAGTAGTAAACGCCGCTGTCGTTATAGATGAGGAACAGCTCGCTTGTATTGTCGCGGTTGAAATCCATTTCGCGCACGTAGCAGAGCCCCGTCATACGGTAGCCGCGGATTTTGTACTTATTATATAAGTTCTCGTAATTAGTGTTACCGTAGTTTACGATATACTGCGAGCAGGTCGAGCCTGCGTCGGCGTTAAACTGCTGAATGCGCTTGTTCTCCTTATTAACCGACATTACCGTTGCGGTAACGAGAGTTACGAAGAAGATGATGAACACTATAAACAGCACCACGGTAACGAAGCGCTTTTTGCGTTTGCTCGCGTATTCAAGCTCTTCAAACGGGTTACGGCTCAGCGCAGTACGCGCAACTGTAACAACTCTTTCGCCGCTTGTGCGCGAAAAAGCCTTGATTGCGTCAAATATTTCGGTTTTATCGTGCTTGGTGGTCTCGACCGCGTCAGCCTCGCGAACCCGCTCGCGTACGCTTTCGATAGCGCTGTCGTCATCGTCGAAATAATTGTACTTTTTCAAGCCGTCACCCCCTCTTGTGCATATTAATCCATTATCCTACATATTGTAGCATATTTAGCCCTTTTAATCAACGGTGCATATATAGTATTAAATACTTATATTTATTATACATATGGTGATTTTTTCTAAAACAACACCGCGACCCAAGCCCCGCTTGTCATAAGGATGTTACGCCTCAATAATCAACTCTTTTGCACAATTAGTTCGTTAAAATCAACGGCAAGGCGCCAGCCTTGCCGTTGATTTATGCCTGCTACTTGCACAAAATACTTGATTTTGAGGTGCCAAAGCAGTTTAAGTTGTTTGTTATTTTATGAATTTGCTTATGGCTTCGTTCAGCTCGTCGAGCATCT
>CAMPAT010000178.1 GCA_946633275.1 uncultured Clostridia bacterium | reverse complement strand
AACGCTTCTGAATGAATATAAGAAATCTCTTTAAGCTTAAGCGAAGCTTCAAGAAGCGTCGGATAATCAAGACCTCTGCCTATCATAAACGTATGCTCGGCTGTAAGCATTCCGTTTGACAACTTATGAACTTCAAGACGTCTGTCAAGAATATCGCTGACAGCAGCCGGCACCTTTGACAACTGCTCTATGAAGTGCTTAGTGCTGTAATCGTTAAGAAGACCTCTGATGTGTGCCATTTTAGCTGCGATAAGATAAAATACCGCAACCTGTGTTGTGTAAGCCTTAGTCGAAGCTACGGCAATTTCGGGACCTGCATTAGTATATATAACGTTCTCGCTTTCACGAGCGATAGTCGAACCTTTTACATTTACTATTGAAAGCGACCTTGCGCCCTTGCGGCGGGCATATTTAAGAGCCTCGAGAGTATCGATTGTCTCGCCGCTCTGCGAAACACAGATAACGAGCGTCTTATCGTTAATAATCGGGTCATTATACATATACTCGCTCGCCATATTAACTGTAACAGGAACTTTGCAGTATTTCTCAATAATATGCTTGCCGATAAGTCCTGCGTGCATTGCTGTACCGCAGGCAATAACAGTTATGTTGTCACAATCAGTAAAGATACTGTCGTCAACATTATCATCGCTGAAGTCAGGCATACCGTCTTTAATACGGGATACGATTGTTTTTTCGATAACTTCGGGCTGCTCCATAATTTCCTTTTCCATATAGAACGGATAGCCCTTCTTGCCGCTGTTCTTAATATCCCAGTCAAGCTTGAGCATATCAGGCTCAATAGTATTTCCGTCAAAATCTGTAATAACTATTCCGTCGGGAGAAATCTCAGCAACAGAGAATTCAGGAAGTACGAAGTAATCCTCGCTGTATTCGCCGATTGCCATAATATCAGACGCAATATAACATCCGTCTTCGTTACGGCAGCAAACAATCGGGCTGACATTACGTACTGCATACATCTTATTCGGGATATCGTCAAACATAATGCCGAGACCGAACGTACCGCTAAGCTCCTTAACTGCGCGAATAATAGCGTCCTTCGGGTCGCCTTCATAGTAAGTGTCGATAAGAGCAGCTACTACCTCGGAGTCAGTCTGCGACATAAGTCTGTTTGCAACGCCGAGCTGGTTCTTAATTGCGGCATAGTTCTCGACAATACCGTTATGAACAAGCGTAACTCTGCCGAATTTATGAGGGTGCGAGTTAGTGTCGCTTACGCCGCCGTGGGTCGCCCATCTCGTGTGTCCGATACCTGCAGTTCCCTTGACAGATTCGCTTTTCTCAACTAACTTTTCGACCCTGCCTTCGCACTTGGTAACAAGTACTTCGTTAAAGTCAGGATGATATACAGCAATACCTGCGCTGTCATAGCCGCGATATTCAAGAGTTTTAAGTCCCTTAAGGAGTATTCCTCTCGCTTCGCTATACCCTGTATAACCTATAATTCCGCACATAGAATTAACCTCATTTCAAAATTCATTTCTCTTTATTATCCCATATATTGTATATTTTGTCAACAATAATTTATATTATAAATACATATTGAAAAGCATTCCCATTTCTGCTAAAATATACATATTAATCTGCAAAGGACAATATTATGGATATTCAAAAGCAATTACAGAAAGAGTTTTCGCTGAAATCATATCAGGTCGAAAACACAATAAAGCTGATTGACGAGGGCAACACTATCCCCTTCATCGCAAGATACAGAAAGGAAGCGACGGGCTCGCTTGACGACCAGCTTCTCAGAGAGCTCAGCGACAGACTGACTTATCTTCGCAATCTTGAAGAACAAAAGGAAAAGGTCAGTGCTTCTATAACGGAGCAAGAGCTGATGACAGACGAAATATTGAGTGCAATTGACGGAGCACAGACAATGACAGAGCTTGAAGACATTTACCGTCCGTTCAGACCTAAACGGAAAACAAGAGCTTCTGTCGCAAAAGCAAAAGGACTTCAGCCACTTGCGGACAGAATCATTGAGCAAAACAAAAATGATGTTCCGTCAGAGCTTGCAAAAGACTATATCAATGATGAAGTACAAACTATTGAGGACGCTCTTCAGGGCGCTCGCGATATTATTGCAGAGTCAATTTCCGACAACGCTGACGACAGAAAGTTACTGAGATACGCACTTCGCAGTAACGGAATGATTACAACAAAAAGCGCTGACGGCGACCTCGGAGTTTACGAAATGTACGCTGAGTACAGCGAACCTGTTAAATCTATTGCAAATCATCGTACGCTCGCAATAAATCGAGGCGAAAAAGAAGGTAAGCTCAAGGTTTCAATAGAATTTGACAAATCTATTGCGACAGACTTGCTGAAAAGCAGACACGTTACTCAGGTTTGCGCCTGCTCGGATGAAGTTGAAGAAGCGATTGAGGATTCGTTCACAAGGCTCATATTCCCTTCTATTGAACGTGAAATAAGAAACGAGATAACGGATAAAGCCAACGAAACTTCAATTAAGGTTTTCAGCGAAAACACAAGAAATCTACTAATGCAGCCGCCTGTAAAAGGCAGAGTTACTATCGGGCTTGACCCGGGATACAGAACAGGCTGTAAAGTGGCTGTTGTATCTGAAACCGGCAAGGTGCTCGACACAGGAGGCATATACCCTGCTCCACCTCACAGCAAAATTGATGAAGCAAAGAAAATCATTAAAGCGCTCGTTAAGAAGCACAATGTAAAAATGTTTGCTATCGGTAACGGTACTGCCTCCCACGAAACAGAAGTTTTCGCAGCAGAGGTCATCAAAGAGCTTGACTGCGGTATAACTTATATGGTTGTAAGTGAAGCGGGTGCTTCTGTTTACAGCGCTTCAAAGCTTGCGGCAGAAGAATTTCCTCAGTTTGACGTTAGTCTGAGGAGCGCTGTGTCTATTGCACGAAGGCTTCAGGACCCTCTTGCAGAACTTGTTAAAATCGACCCGAAGGCTATCGGAGTCGGTCAGTATCAGCACGATATGCCTCAAAAAGAGCTCGGTGCAGCGCTCGACGGAGTTGTTGAGGACTGCGTAAACTCAGTCGGTGTAGACCTTAACACAGCGTCCGCTCAGCTTCTCAGCAGGGTTGCAGGGGTCTCTTCTGCCGTAGCGAAGAATATTGTAAAATTTCGTG
>CAMPAT010000177.1 GCA_946633275.1 uncultured Clostridia bacterium | reverse complement strand
TGTAACGGCTGCTGACATTTCCAAGCATTTTCTTTAAATCCGGATTAAACATAGTTTTGCCTCCTATTATGAATTACGAGCCTTAAGCTCATCATTAATTATATTATTAACTGTATTAACACAGTCAGTTAACTCATCATTTACTACATTGTACTTATAAAGAACAGCTTGCTCCATTTCGTACTCGGCAACTCTCATACGGTTATTGATATCGTCAATATCATTCGTTTCGCGTTTTTCAAGGCGATGACGAAGGACGTCCATATTAGGCGGAAGCAGGAATATCGAAACGCAATCAGGAACCATTTTCATTATATTCCGCGCACCCTCTACTTCAATGATAAGGAAGCAGATATCGCCGCTTTCAATAGCTTTTTCGACCCCTTCAATGGGAGTTCCGTAGTAACAATTATTATATCTTGTATATTCAAGAAGCTTACCGTCGTTAATCATCTGCACGAACTCATCGTCAGTCTTGAAATAGTAATTCACTCCGTTTATTTCGCCATCACGCGGCTTACGCGTAGTTGCAGAAATAGACTGAACAATATCATTCCTGATTTTCTTAAGCTCTGAGAAAACAGTATCTTTACCGCAACCGCTCGGAGCGGAAAGGACTACGAGCATTCCGCGTTTATTATCCATTTGACACCTCCGAGTTAAACCTGCTTTCAATTTGAGAAAGCTCCATATAACTGAGTATAACGTTATCTGAATCAGTAATGATAACACTCTTTGTTTTTCTGCCGTGAGTTGCGTCGATAAGAGTACCGTTCTCCTTGCTTTTCTGCACCATACGCTTTACCGGCGCGGATTCAGGAGATACGATTGAAATAACTCTGTCTGCATTAATTAAATTACCAAATCCTATATTAACTAATAACATAACAACCTCTTACTCAATATTCTGAACTTGCTCTCTGATTTTTTCAACCTCGCTCTTGATATCAACAACCTTACGAGCTATATCAACATCATTTGCCTTAGAGCCGATAGTATTAGCTTCGCGGTTAATCTCCTGGATTAAGAAGTCCATCTTTCTTCCGATTGCTTCTTCTGCGCAAAGGAACTTCTCAAGCTGGTCAAGGTGCGAGCGAAGTCTGACTGTTTCTTCTGCGACAGCAACCTTATCCGCATAAATCGCAACCTCCTGAATGATACGTGCTTCATCAAGTGAAACGTCGCCGATTAAGTCGTGAACTCTCGCTACAAGCTTATCGTTATACTCCTTTACGGTTTCAGGAGAGCGTGATTCAATAAAGGAAACGCAGTCGAGAATGTATTTAGTGCGTGATGAAATATCATTTTTCATTTTCTCGCCTTCAACAGCGCGCATTTCTATGAATTTATCAAGCGCTTTATCGCAAACAGCCTTAACGTAGGAGAATATTTTTTCTTCGTCCTCTTCATTCTTCTTAACGACAAGGACGTCCTGATATCTTCCGATTACAGAAGCGCCGAAATCTTCTTTCAAATCATACGTTTTTGCAAGCTCCTTAAGCGCCTTGACATAGGCGCTTGCAATAGTGTTATTAACAACTACGTCTGCAGACTCGGTATTAAGAGCTTCAATACCGACAAAGCAGTCGACCTTACCTCTCGCAACCTTCGAGCCGATATATGACTTAAGCTTATCTTCCAAAAAGCCGTAAGCTCTCGGAATTCTTGAATTAAACTCAAAATATCTGTGATTAACAGACTTAATCTCAACAGTAATTATATAACCTTCAATCTCTTCAACTGCTCTGCCGAATCCGGTCATTGATTTAAGCATAACACGTCCTCCATAAATAATTTAAAAATATTATAGGAACATTCTGAGCTAAGGTCAATAGTTTGTTAACACTTTGTTTACAATATTAATATTAAGTTTACATAAAAGAAAGAAGCAGCTTTCGCTGCCTCTTCCCTGTTATTAATTACAACTCTCTTGTGTAATCAAGTGAATTAAGTGTTTCTGTTTCAAAACCGTTACCGGGCGAATAATCATAATTATAACTTACGAATCCCGTGAAGGTGTAATCGTCGTATAAATACGGAGCAGATGCTTTCCTGAGCGTAACAGAAAACTGTCCTGTCGTGAGAACGTTTCCTGCTGTAATAGTTTTTTCTAAGCTATCAGAAACTCGTTTTGCAGTAGCGCCGATATCCGTAATGTTATTTGTAGTAGAAACTCTGAAATACGCTCTGAATTTGTATTTACCTTCAGAATCAAGCGCGAAGGTATGCTTTGAAATAATAGAGATAAACGGCATTTTATTATCAAGCTTCTGCTTAATAAGCTCGTTTTTATCGACGTTCAGGTTGAACGTGTTATCAATATTATCTTTCGTAAGTTCTGTGATATCACCGTTCTTATTCGTAACAACATAGTACTTGTCATTTTTCTTAACGACCGGAGTGAAGCGCTCTGTTGTTACGGCGTAGAACCAGTAAGTCTGATTGTAGCTGATAACAGAATACTTCTCAGTAGTCGGATTTACTGCCGCCCATGCAGCGAAAGTCGTTCCGCTTGGCAATTCGTCATTTTCTACGCTCATAGTGATTCTGTCATCATAATTTCCGCTTTCGGTGACGTTTCCGATTGTAGTATAGAATTTCAGATTTGTCTGAGAAGCGCTATACTGCGGGATGAAATCATAAGTGTTGCCCTTAACGGTAACCTTAAATCCGTCATACGTATAGAACGGAACCGGTTTAGCATTAACATAAACAGTTTTGGACGATGTGTCGGTAAACGAAAGCGTAGTGTCCTCAATAACTTCGCCATTTTTGTAGCTGAGTGATTCATTCGTGTAAATAATCTGCTCAAGCTTGCCGAAGATATCATAGATATTAATGCGTTTTGAATCCGTTTCAATCTGCTTCGTAATCTTTGCAGAAATTGCCATATTCTTATCTGCAATAAGATTGAGATTTGAAGAATTCAGATACAACTTCTGAGACGAAATCGGCGAGCCTGTGAAGCTGTTAGTTTCGCTATTGAAGTTATCTTCCGTTCCGCTGAAGTAAGTTACGGAGTAAACTGCCGCTTCTCCTTCTTCAAGCACAGATGGGATTTCAAACTTGCTTCCGTAAGCTAATGAGCCAATTTTCGATACAGTTGACGAGTCTTCTCTCTGAAGTGAAATCGTTGCGACAAACTTCTTGATATTACCCTCA
>CAMPAT010000176.1 GCA_946633275.1 uncultured Clostridia bacterium | reverse complement strand
TAGCAGCAGTTGCTGCAAAGGCAGAACTCTCAAAGAAAGACGCAGAAGCAGCAGTTACAGCTGTATTCGCATCAATCACAGACGCACTCGCTGACGGCGACAAGGTTGCTCTTGTTGGCTTCGGTACATTCGATGTTAAAGAGCGCGCTGCTCGCACAGGTCTCAATCCTCGCACAAAGGAGAAGATTCAGATTGCTGCATCAAAGGCTCCTGCTTTCAAGGCTGGTAAGGCTCTCAAGGATGCTGTTAAATAATTTAATTTAACTTTTCCGAGGGGTTGTCGCAAGACAGCCCCTTATATTTAACTAAGAACGGAAATCAATTATGCGACTTGATAAGTATTTAAAAGTTTCACGGATTATTAAACGCCGCACGGTTGCGAATGAAGCGTGCGACGCAGGCAGAGTAGAGGTTAACGGCAGAATCGCGCGCGCCTCGTACGATGTTAAGGTCGGCGACAAAATAACTGTGTCGCTCGGTCAGGGCAGCCGTTCTTTTGAGGTGCTCGAGGTAACTGAGCACGCCCTTAAGGATGACGCTGCAAAAATGTATAAAGTAATTTAGATTATTCTGAAATAATAAAGCAGTCGGATTGCTCCGACTGCTTTTATCTATGAGCTGTTTTTTCAGCCTTTTTATTAATCTTTTTTTGCTTTTCTTCGTCGTCTTCCTCGAGGTCGTGCTCCGTGATTTCTTCGTATGAGAACAGCTCGTCGTCTGCAAGCTGAAGCGAGTCTGTTTCCATCCTTGCCGTAGCTTCAATAAGCCCGAGAAGTATGAAGAATATCATCATTTCCTTTGCGCTCTGCAGAGTAAATTCAAACATTGAAATCACTACAAAACCGGTGAAAGAAGCGGTGTACATTACTGCAAAAGGACGGTATCTTGTCTCCTTGTGAGCGTAGAGTCCGAAGAGTCTTTTCGCGATAATTGCGACTACTGCCATAGCAAAGCCAAAACCTACGATGCCACCCTCAACAAGCATCTGTAAAAACAGATTGTGAGTGTGCGAACGGTCGATTCCGTACGTGTCGCGCAGCAGCGTATGAACATTGTCCGTGCCGCAGCCGAGCCCGATTATCGGGTGGTGCAAAAACATATCAAAGCTGTATTTCCAGATATCAATTCTGTGGCTCGTAGAGGCGAGAAAATCACCGTTTGAGTGGCTGTAACGAAGTGCGATTCCGAGCGGAATTGCAATCGCGAGGAGAAATACAAAGGGGAACAGCTTCTTAAATACGCGCGTGTTGCTGATGAGCATTATCAGTATCGACATACCTACAGCGATATACGCTCCGCGCGAGAAGGTGCATACGATTCCGCCGATTGCAAATACGAGGCACGCTCTGCTGATTTTGCGGTTTCTCGAATGCCTGAAATATACTGAACCGAACGCGCAAAGCGGAGTCGTGATTACGAGATAAGTCGCGAGAATGAGCGGGTTATCAAACGTCGCGGAAGCCCTTGTGCGGTATGGTTTATTGATTATTTCGACAGGCATGAATTCGAACGCCTTGTCGTTGATATCGTAGAAAAGCGGATTAGGCAGAACGAGATGAGTTCCCGTGCTCTTTGCAATATGGAATGTGACTATTTCAACTATTGCTATCAGTCCGATTATTCCTGCAGATATGTTTACTGCAGTTATCGCGAACTTAAGTTTTTCTTTTGTGTTTACAACATTTGCGACCATTATGTATGTTAAAAAGCAGCCGAGCCAAAGCATCGCAATCAAAAATGACGCGAGGTGCGTTTTGCTCCACAGCGATGAAACAAGCATAAATATGAGATATGCAAATATTCCTTTACCCATAACACCGAGCTTAGCGTTCCTGCCCGTTTTCTTGAAATGGATTATGAAATATATGTACAGCGCAAACACGAAAAGCGGTGCAATGTATTCGGGAAAAAGCATTGATGCGCCAAGTATGAACATCAGCCACCAAAACAGCTTTTTGTCGATTGTACCGCAAAGCGGTGTATCCAAAAGCTTCACTCCTTAAAACTTAAGGTTGTTTGCTCAGGCGGTAAACGCCTGTTTTTACGAAGAAATAATACCACACAATTAATGTTTATGCAAGATTTTTTGTTGAATTAACTGATTGCTTATAATAAATTAGTATTTTTCTATTGCATTCTTTTAATTTATATAGTATAATTATCTCCGTACATTTCAAAAACAAAGGAGCTTTTCATATGAGCGATAAGTTTAATGATAATGAGCTTGACGAAATCAAGACTGCTGAAGCAGAAGACTCCGCCACTCCGAAAGAAGTTAAATTTGAGGAGAATGACAACTGGGAGTTTGAAGCTACAGCGCACACTCTTGAGAATACAATAGTAGATAACGACGAGTTTGAAATTATCCTCCCTGATAAAGAGGAACCTGTTAAGGAAGAGCCTGCAGTCGAAGATACCGAAGAGGCGGCTGAACCGGCAGAAGAGGAGAAGGCTGAGAAAGATGAACCGGAGCCTAAAAAATCCTCCAAGTACGAAACTCGCGAAAGACCTACTGCCAAGAAGGCAGACGACAAGGCTGCTCCGAAGAAGGAGAAGTCAAGTGTCAAGGGTAAGAGCAATACGCCTAAGATTGTTTGCGGCGTTCTCGTAGCTCTTATTGTTGCAGTCGTTCTCGTATTCTTCGGCTGGCGTTATTACACTCAGCCGAACTCTGAGGAGAGAATGAATTACGGTAACGTAGCTTTGACCGTCGGCGATGAGGATGTTTCAGTCGGTATGTATAATTATTATTACAATACCATTTATCAGAATTACGTTCAGTACGCTCAGCAGGGCTATTATCAGCTTGACACCACAAAGGATTTCACAAAGCAGAAGACGACTAATTCCAAGGGCAAGGAAGTTACATGGGCAAAGCTGTTCGTTGACGATACTGTTGACAGACTTCAGTATATCCTCGCGCTTTACCACGCAGGCGTTGAAAACGGCGTAACTCTCACCGAGGACCAGAAATCAAATATCGACGAAAATATTAAGTCGCTTAAAGAGAGCGCAAGCGACAGCGATATGTCTGTTGACGAATACATTGCCGAGAATTACGGCGAGTATTGCGGTCTTGCTACGATTAAGAAAATGCTCACCCAGGCATTCATCGCGAATAATTATTACAGACAGTATCTCATCGAGAATAAGCCTACTGAGAAGGAAGTTAACGCTTATTACGAAAAGAATAAAGATAACTATAC
>CAMPAT010000175.1 GCA_946633275.1 uncultured Clostridia bacterium | reverse complement strand
CTTGCCGTAGCCTGAAATCTGCTTAACGCACACGTCAGTAATGACGGAAAGCTTGCGGAAATCTTCACGCGCGTGGATATCGCTCATATGCACCTCAACAAACGGAGTGTACTCCTTAACGCACTCAATCGCGTCACGGATTGCGTAAGAATAGTGCGTATAAGCGCCTGCGTTGATAACAACACCGTCGTACTTGTCCATACTTTTATGGATAATATCGATAATATCGCCCTCGTGATTCGACTGATAAAAGAACATATCAGCCCCCTTGCTTTCGCCGTACTCGCGAAGCTCGGCATTAATATCATCAAGAGTTTCCGCGCCGTAAACATCTTTTTTACGGATACCTGTCATATTGAGATTAGGACCGTTAAGAATTAAAATCTTCATATCATCACCGCTGATATAATAATATAGTTTGATGAAATAGTCAAGTTTCAAGTCTCAAGTCTCAAGTCTCAAGTCGCAATGCTTAAGGAGCGAGCAAAAGCTCGCAAGACTCAAGACTCAAGGAGCAGCCTGCGGCTGCGAGGTGAAGGGTGGGCTCCCCTTGGAGCGGGCTCCTCACCCTTTTGTCCGCAAGCGGACATTTTTGCTGGCGCAGACGCTCCCCTCTGTCACTTCGTGACATCTCCCCGTTATGCGGGGAGTACCTCACAGGGGAATCTCCCACACCCGATATTATTGTCCGAGGCGTAAGCCGAGTAACCATAAGCTCATAGCTCATAGCTTAAAGCTTAAAGCAAAACAAAAAAACAGGCGCGAAGCCTGTTTTTCTTACTTATACTTTCTTTTACGAGCTGCTTCGCTCTTCTTTTTACGAGCTACTGAAGGTTTTTCGTAATGCTCTCTTTTTCTGACTTCCTGGATGATACCGTCACGAGAAGTCTGGCGCTTAAATCTGCGAAGAGCGCTGTCAAGAGATTCATTTTCTTTTACTTTAACCTGACTCATTATATTCCCTCCCTCCGGGTGCGGGGGTTTGATACCCTTTTGAAATATCGGCTGTATTATAAACAAAAAAATGTGCGCTGTCAAGTACTTTAGCGAATTATGTTAAATTTTGTGGGATAAAACCAACTAAAGCCGAATGTATCGCACTTAAAATTGAACAGTTTTTACAGTCGAATAAGCCGAAGTTCCTTTATCGGACGCCGCTTTCACTCTGAAGGAAACCTTTGTTCCCTGCTTGATGTTATCAAAATACTTCTGATAACCCTTAACCGTTGTGGCGAAGTATTTTCCGCCGTCTATACTCCATTCAACAATATATCTGTTTGCGCCCTCGACATAGTTCCAGCGCAGCGTAACGGAATCCTCCGTCTCCTCGAACTTAACTGCGGGAACAGAAAGCTGATACTTCTTATAAACATATCCCGTTTTTGCGCTCGAATAAATTGTCTTGCCCGACTTCTTGTAAGCGTCAATCTTATAATAATAAGCCTTGCCTGCAGTAATCGACGTGTCAGTCCACCAGGAAGTCTTATTATTCTTAACAGTCTTGACGAGCTTATATGTGCCGTTCTTAGAGGTTGCGCGGTAAATCCTGTAACCCGTAGCATAGCTCTTCGGCTGCCAGTTAAGGCTTATTCCGTTATACGAGTGGTGCGCCGCAGGTTTTGCAGGAGTAGGAACGCCCGACGACTTCTTGACAGTCGAGGAATACTTACTTGAGCCAACTGCGTTAGACGCTTTCACTCTGAAATAGTATGTAGTGCCTATCTTCAGCATTGAGAAGGTACGGTTCGTCGAGGTCGCGCCCGTTGAGCCTGCAATCTTCCACTTACCGTTTTTAGAGGTCTTATACTGAATTACGTATTTCTGCGCGTTCGCCGCCTTTTTCCAGCTCACTTTAATCGCTGTGGGAGCAGTTCTGCTCGCCTTAACGCCCGTGGGAGTTGCGACATAATTCCTGCCGTAAACAGCAGCGCTCGCCCAGCTGTAATATTTCGTTGTGCCCTTCGAAGCAGCGGAGTAAACCTTGTAATAATACGCCTTATTATACTTAACCGAAGTGTCAAAATAATAGTTCGTATTCTTGCCGAGAGTTGCAATCTTCGTATATTTACCATTCTTTGAGGTTGAACGGTAAACGAGGTAGCCCTCTGCGTCAGACTGCTTGTTAAACGTAACCTTAAGTCCTTTATTAACAACCCAGACTCTGACATTCTTAACTATCGCAGGGATAAGCTGAAACGTCGTTTTACCGTACGTTCCCGTGCCTGTCTTCGTCTTCTGAGCGGCAAAGAAATTATACTTCTCTCCCTTATTGAGCCCCTTGAAGGTTACGGAAGTATCCTTCGTATTAGTTTCGCCGACAATCTTCTTACCGGATGAATCCGTGAGGTAATACACAAAGCTGTCGCACACGCCGTTCTTGGCGAGCTTAACCTTAACGCTCGTTGTGCTGAGGTGCTCGTAAGTCACCTTCGGTGCAGGAAGCTTATAAGTAAAGGACTTAACGGCTGATTTCGTAGTATATGCTTTGCCTTTATAATCAAGGTACCTCTCAAAGACGTAGTAATACGTCTTGCCGTACTCAATATCCTTATCTGTATAAGTTGCAGCGGACGCCTTATTAACATCCTTATAATACTTAAGGTTATTCGCGCTTTCGCCGCGGTAAATATTAACGCCGCTGATGTCGTCGCGTTCAGTCCAGTTAATCTCAACGCCGTCGGAGAGATTATTAAATTTAACGTAAGTTATAGGAGCAGGCGCGACCTTAATCGACTTTTCATCGCTCCAGTCGTACCACTTTCCGCCTATGCACGCGCGCACCTTAAAGGTATAGCTGTCGCCGGGTTTCAAATCCTTAAGCTCATACGAAAGTCCTTTATAAGTCGAGGACAGCGTAGTAAAGCTCTTCTCTCCCGGTTTCTTGACATCGACCTGGTACTGCGACGCGTCGATAATCTTGTCCCACGAAGCCTTTACGTTATATGAACTTGAATTAGCTACGTTCAGCGCAGGAATCGCCGCGCCGACAAGATAGTAAAGGTCGGTATAATTTGACGCTCTGTTAATTGTAATTCCGAGACCGCTCGACTTCATTTTGTTATAAAAAATCGAGTTCATCGAATAAATTTTGCCGTTTTTCTTCTCATTCGAAGTCGGGTTTTTACGCAGGCTGTCCCAGTAAATATAATCGATATGGCAGGAAGCTCTGCTGTAATCAGTCGTCTGATAATTAGCGTGGTAAACGCTCATCTTTTCTTT
>CAMPAT010000174.1 GCA_946633275.1 uncultured Clostridia bacterium | reverse complement strand
CGAAGGGCGGCACCATTGAGGAGATTGCAAAGTACGCAGAGGACACGAAGCTCCACATCTGCCATTGGTTTACTGTAAACGACCTTATGCACCTCAAAAGAGGCGGAAGAATCAGCGCGACGACTGCAATCGCAGGCTCTGCGCTCAACGTAAAGCCCGTTATGCATATGGATAACGAGGGAAGGCTCATTAACGTAGGCAAGGCGCGAGGCAGGAAAGCTTCGCTCAATGCGCTGTTGGAAAAGATGAGGGAGACTGCAATAAACCCGAAGGAGCAGACAATCTATATCAGCCACGGCGACTGCGAGGACGAGGTAAAGGAATTCGCAAAGCTGATTAAGAAGGAAGTCGGCTTCAAAGAGGTAGTAATCAACTACGTCGGCCCCGTTATCGGCGGACACACAGGTCCGGGCGTAGTGGCGCTCTTCTTCTATGGAACAGAAAGATAATAACGCTTAATAATGATGACAGATAAATTAAGCCACCGAGCAATCGGTGGCTTAAACTTTTTATCAGTTCTAATCTTTAAGAAGGTCGAGCAGCTTCTGCGCCGCGATTTCAGTATCCTTCGCGTCGCCGAATGAGGAAAAGCGGAAGTAGCCTTCGCCGCACTCGCCGAAGCCTGCGCCGGGAGTACCGACAATCTGTGCGTTCTCAAGCAGGAAATCGAAGAATTCCCAGCTTTTCATTCTGCGTGGGCATCTCAGCCAGATATACGGCGCGTTATTTCCGCCGCAGTACCATATTCCGAGGCTGTCGAGCGCAGCCATAAGCTGCTTTGCATTGTGCTTATAAACTGATATATTTTTTTCAATCTGACGTCTGCCCTCGTCTGTAAAAACAGCCGCAGCGCCTTTCTGAATAATATACGACACGCCGTTAGTCTTAGTCGTGCGGTTTCTCACCCACATCTCATTGAGGCTCATATTATTCCTTATCAGCTCTTTCGGGATAACGGTATAGCCGAGCCTTGTGCCCGTAAAGCCTGCCGTTTTCGACAGCGAGCAGATTTCAACTGCGCACGTTCTCGCACCCTCGATTTCAAAAATGCTGTGTGGAATTTCATCTTCCTCAATGAACGCCTCATACGCCGCGTCAAAGAGTATGACAGAGCCGTTCCTGTTTGCAAAATCGACCCACGCCCTGAGCTTTTCACGAGTGAATACTGCGCCCGTCGGGTTGTTCGGCGAGCAGATATAGATAATGTCCGCCTTAACGTTTTCATCGGGATACGGCGCATAGCCGTCCTCCTCGCCCGAGGCAAGATGAACGATTCTGCGTCCTGCGATAATATTTGCGTCGACGTACGCAGGGTACGCAGGCTCAATTACGAGAGCGCTGTTTCTGACGTCGAACAAATCGAGAATGTCGCCGAGCTCGTCGCTCGCGCCGCTCGACACGAACACCTCGTCTTCGCCGACCTGAACGCCTCGTTTATTTTTATAATAATCGGCAATCGCGCGTCTGAGAAACGGCGCGCCGCACTCAGGCATATAGCCATTAAAGGTAGCCTTTTCCGACTGGTCGTCTACCGCGCTGTGCAGCGCAGAAATAACAGTACTGCACAGCGGGAGAGAAACATCGCCTATTCCGAGTTTGTAAAGATGTATTGACGAATTATTATGGGAATAGGCAGATATTTTTTGCGATATATTATAGAACAAATATGAATCCTGTAAGTTTGCGTAATTCATATTAGGTAAAAGCATTTTTATTTCTCCTTAATTGAAGCTCCTATAAAGCCTCTGAAAA
The DNA here is from genome assembly GCA_946633275.1 of uncultured Clostridia bacterium. Taxonomy (GTDB): domain Bacteria; phylum Bacillota; class Clostridia; order Oscillospirales; family Acutalibacteraceae; genus Eubacterium_R. Next base: position 1,474 of record CAMPAT010000174.1, on the reverse strand, counting down.
GCGGATGAGGCTTATTCGGGCGGCTCTTGAACTCGGGGTGATACTGCACGCCGACGTAAAAGTCTCTATCCGTAAGCTCAACAGTCTCAACGAGCTCGCCGTCGGGCGACATTCCGCTTAGAGTAAGTCCGCAGTCCTGCAGGACGCCTCTGTAATCATTGTTGAACTCATAGCGGTGACGGTGGCGCTCACTTATCAGCTCGCTGTCATACAGAGCGCGCATAGTAGTTCCCTCTGCAATTTTGCAGGGATACGCGCCGAGTCTGAGCGTGCCGCCCTTATTAATCCCGTCATTCTGACCGGGCATAAAGTCAATCACCTTATGCTTGCAGTCTGCGTCAAACTCGCCTGAATTCGCGTCAGCAATCCCTGCCGCATATCTCGCAAATTCAATGACAGCAATCTGCATACCGAGGCATATCCCGAAATACGGAACGTTATGCTCACGCGCATAATTCGCGGCGCAAATCATACCCTCGATACCGCGGCTTCCGAAACCGCCGGGAACGATAATTCCGTCGAGCCCCGACAAAACTTCCTCTGCATTATCTGCAGTAATATCTTCGGAATCGAGCCACTTAATGCTGACTGACGCGTCGTGGTAATACCCTGCGTGGCGGAGCGCCTCCACGACGGAAAGATACGCGTCGTGAAGCTCGACATACTTACCGACAAGACCGATTTCAACACGCTTGCGCTCGCTGTTAATCCTGTTAACAAGCGCAGTCCAATCTGCCAAATCAGGCTCGGGAGCGGCGATATTAAGCTCGCGGCACACAATAGCGGAAAATCCTGATTTTTCGAGCATAAGCGGCGCTTCGTAAAGGTTAGGAAGCGTTATATTCTCGATAACGCAGTCGCGCTTTACGTTACAGAAAAGGGAGATTTTATCGAATATTGACTCCTCAAGATGTTTATCACATCGAAGGACGATAATATCGGGATTAACGCCCATTCCCTGCAGCTCTTTTACGGAATGCTGGGTCGGCTTCGACTTATGCTCATTTGAGCCGCTGAGGTAAGGCACAAGCGTAACGTGGATGAAAAGGCTGTTCTCCTTCCCGACCTCGAGCGAAATCTGGCGCACGGCTTCAATGAACGGCTGTGACTCAATATCGCCCGTCGTTCCGCCGATTTCCGTAATGACGACGTCCGCGCCCGTCTTATCGCCGACGGCGTAGACGAACTCCTTAATCTCATTCGTAATATGAGGAATAACCTGGACAGTCGAGCCGAGATACTCGCCGCGGCGCTCCTTGTCAAGCACGTTGCGGTAAACCTTACCTGTAGTAAGATTTGAAAATTTATTCAGATTTTCGTCAATAAAGCGCTCGTAGTGTCCGAGGTCGAGGTCTGTCTCAGCACCGTCCTCGGTAACATAAACCTCGCCGTGCTGATACGGGCTCATCGTGCCGGGGTCAACATTGATATACGGGTCAAGCTTCTGCGCAGCTACCTTAAGTCCGCGCGACTT
>CAMPAT010000173.1 GCA_946633275.1 uncultured Clostridia bacterium | reverse complement strand
ACAAGCGTGCGTTTATTCCCGAATACAGCGACGTTTATCCTGAATCATGGCGCTTCAGGAATCTCCCTGCCTACGGCATATGGGCGCGTCATGTCAAGGGACTGAAACTCCTTGATTTCAGCTGTCCGCCTCCGCGAAGCACCTGGAAGGATAGTATCATAACTGAGGACGTAATTTAAATCTTGAATTCATAATTCTGTATTACATATACAATCACACCTGCCACCTTTACGCATATTATGGCGTGAGGTGGTTTTATGCTTTTGTCTGAACTTAAGGATTTCCAAAGCGGTGTTATATCGTCGTTGAATTTTGATGTCGGGTTTTCCCGACGGCTCGGAGAAATGGGTTTTTCGCGCGGCTCAAGAGTGAAGCGTATTTGCGCCTCTCCCTTCGGCTCGCCCATACTTTTTGAAGCGCTTGACGGTAATGTCGCCGTCAGAAAATGCGACGCCGAGCGAATCGAGGTGACCCTGTGAGCAGCCGAACTGTTGTGCTCGCCGGCAGCCCGAACGTCGGCAAGAGTACAGTCTTTAACGAGCTTACCGGTATGCATCGTCACACGGGTAATTGGATAGGCAAAACTGTTGATACAAAGGCATCTCATTTTTATTATAAGTTCAATGATTACTCGGTGACTGATTTGCCGGGTACATATTCGCTCTTTGCGCTCTCGGGCGAAGAGGCTGTTGCGCGCGACTATCTTCTCGGGGAAAAGCCCGACTGTATCGTTTGCGTCGTTGACAGTACGTTGCTTGAACGCTCGCTTCCGCTCGTCTTTCAGCTTCTGAATGTGAGTTCAAAAGCTGTCGTATTACTCAATCTTAATGACGAAGCGGAAAAGAAGGGGATATTCGTCGACGGTAAAAAGCTGTCCGAGCTCCTTGGAGTGCCCGTCGTAAAATCGACTGCTCGCTCAGGTAAGGGACTCAATACCCTGCTTGAAGAAATACATCTCGTTACGACGGGCGCTGTCAGCAATTCGCCCGTCAACGTAAGCGAAGGGGAAGTCTTTGAAAAGGCGAAGGAGTTTGCAGACCTGACTGTAAAGAAAAGTAAGCCTCAGGCTCGCAGTCTGCTTGATAAGCTGCTCCTCGGCAAAGCGACGTCGGCTGTATCAATGGTGCTGATATTCGCATTCCTGCTGTGGCTTACAATCAGCTTTTCAAACTATCCTTCCGAGCTTCTTAAGTCGTTTTTTGAAAGTGCGGAGGAATTCCTCGCGGAAGCTATGCGCAGCACAGGTATTCCCGGGGAAATAGTCAGCCTCACCGTTTACGGCGTTCTGCGCGTTCTGTTCTGGGTCGTGTCGGTTATGTTTCCACCTATGGCAATTTTCTTCCCGATGTTTGCGCTCCTTGAAGATTTCGGCGTGCTTCCGCGCATTGCGTTTAATCTCGATTACTGCTTTGAAAAATGCGGCGCGTGCGGTAAACAGTCGCTTTGTACCTGTATGGGACTCGGCTGTAACGCAGTAGGCGTCACGGGCGCGCGTATTATCGACTCTCCTCGCGAGAGAATTATCGCTGTGCTGACTAATTCTTTTACTCCCTGCAACGGACGTTTCCCGATTCTGATTGCGATTATCACGATGTTTTTTGCGAAAAACAGCATTGTGTCCTCAGCAGTTCTGCTCGCGTTCATTTTGCTGTCGCTCGCGATGACAATGCTCGTCTCAAAATTACTCAGCGTTACGGTACTTAAGGGTCAGAGCGCGCCGTTCGTTATGGAGCTTCCGCCTTACCGCAGACCTCAGTTCGTTAAGACTGTCGCGCTCTCCTTGCGCCAGAAGGTGCTTAAGGTTCTTCTGCGCGCAGTTGTCGCGGCTGCGCCGTCAGGACTCATTATATGGATGCTCGCGAATATTACTCTTGGCGATAAGAGCCTTCTCCTGCACACCGCAGATTTTCTCGATGGACTCGGAAAGGCGCTTGGTATGGATGGAGTTATCCTTCTTGCGTTCTTGCTCGGCTTCCCGGCGAATGAAATTGTGCTTCCCGTTGCGCTTATGGCATATCTTTCGCAGGGGACACTTTCGGAATTTTCTTCTCTCGGCTCGCTGACTCAGATTTTAGTTTCAAACGGCTGGACTGCGAAAACTGCAATCTGCACCTGCGTTTTTACGCTTTTTCACTTCCCGTGCGCTACTACTCTCCTTACTGTTTTCAAGGAAACAAAAAGCCTGAAATGGACTGCTTTATCTGTGCTTGTTCCGCTTTTGACAGGCTCGCTTCTCTGCTTTCTTCTCAATATTATAATAAAAATATAAACTTTTGTACAAAATAAATAAAATGTACTTGTAAAGCAGCAGTAAATCTGTTAAAATGATATGGTAAATAAATTTAAAGGAGAAAATGTATGGGCGAGAAAGCTACTAAAATCTCAAGAAACACCTATACAAAAGGTGAACTGTTCGGCTTTCTTACAGGTATGTTCGGACAGAATATTATTTATCAGGTAATAGCTGCAGGTCTTGTCAGCGTATATTTAGGCACAGTTCTTTATATTCCTGCAACTGCAGTCAGCGCAATCATTTTTATCGCAAGAATATGGGACGCTATTAACGACCCGATGATGGGTACTATCGTTGACAGAACTCATACAAAATGGGGTAAGTGCAGACCTTATCTTATTTTCTTCCCTGCGATTATCGGCGTTATGACAGTGCTCTGCTTTATGAACGGTATTTATACCGACCCCGGCAAGAGCAAAGTACTTATCGTTGCTTGGGCAGCAATTTCATATATCGTATGGGGTATGCTGTTTACCGTTTGCGATATTCCGCTTTGGGGTATCACTTCTCTTATGACTGAGGACCAGGACGACAGAGCTAAGATTATCGGTCTTGCTCGTATGGCAGCAGGTATCGGCGGTATCGGTACTGTTATCGCGTTCGTACCCGGCTTCTTTAAGGGAATGTTTGAAGGTAAGTATAACGCTATGGCTGAGGCTGGTGAAATTACTCAGCAGATGGCTAATAACTATACTTCACGAGCAGCGTGGATTGCTACTGTAATCGGCGTTACTGTTGTTGCAAGTATCTTTTTTGAAATCGCAGGTCTCGTAACACGTGAGCGTGTTCCCGGCGACGCAGAGGATAAGAGAGGCATTATCGATAACTTCAAGATTATGTGGAACTGCCTGCCGTTCAGACAGATTCTCATCTCGGGCGTTCTTCGTTCTCCTCTCCAGCTCCTTATGATTCTTGCTATGCCTCTTATGCTTTATTACTATACCGATAACGCATTTGAGAA
>CAMPAT010000172.1 GCA_946633275.1 uncultured Clostridia bacterium | reverse complement strand
GTAATGATTCCGCTTAGCTGAGCAGGAAGATCCTGATTTATCAAATCAAGCGCCTGCTGATACGAGCCGAGAAGCGCGTTGTCGCTGTAACCCTTATCGCTGAAAAGGCGGACAAGAAGCGGGAACGAAACAAATCTGGTAGTAAAGAAGGTTGCGGCTGACGTCGCGGCAGTTCCTGCAAGACCTGCAACGAAAATCCTGCGCGCGCGCAAATCCTTGCCGCGCTTCTTCTGGAGGTGCTGATTCGGCTTAAAGTTAAACATTCTTCTCGTATAGATAAGACCGCCGAGGAAGATAAAAAACGAATCAAGAATAAAATTCTGCATTTCCGAAATGAAGCTCGGTTGATTCATAATCATATGAATTACGTTCTTAACAAGCGCAATTACAACGCCCACGATAGGACCGTAAGCGAGCGCGCCGATAAACTCGGGAATCGCTGAAAACTCAACGGACAGGAAGGTCGGAAGATACTTAAAGTCGTCCTGAGTGAGTACTATGAAATTAAGCACTACTGCAACGATAAGCATCGCAACGATGATAAGTCCCGTTCTGATAATCTGCGTAAGTCGGATATTATCATCAGGAGTTTCCTCCGCTTCAATATATTGCTTAACCGACTCTTTATCAGCAGTTTTGTTAGTGAAAATAGCAGAATGGTCGCCCTTGCTCTGTCTTGCTTCATCAAGGCTGACAACTTCTTCAGGTAGCTTACCCTTTGGACGTTCTGTTTTCTGCTCATTAATCCGGGTACGGTTATTCAGGTTTGTCGAGCCTGCATTCTTATGATAAGAAGTATGGCCGCCGCTTCTGCTTTGCGCTTTCCGGCGTTCAGCTTCACGGTCCGCCTCAGACTTAAAGTACCTGCTCTGCTGTTCTGTATCTGTCTTTAAGTACTTGCTCTTGTTCTGAGCTCCCTGCTGTTTAATATACTTTGAAGCAGGCTTATCGCTGCCGTCGCGAAAATACTTCGACTTTTTCGGTTCGTTACTTGGCATTTTATCACCTCGTCACTTTGATTTTCTGATTCTTGAAAAATATGAAAGCATTCGTTTTATTTCCGAGGGCTTAAAGTTATATAAGGCTCGATAAAGCCTGCTCTTTGCGACTGAGTAGCCCTTCTCGCGAAACTCGGGATGTCCGTCGTACAAATCCTCAAGACTCGGGAACAGGAAGCTCTTAACCTTGCGGCGTTTTGCATTCGCTGCGCCGTCGGCAGAGTCCCTGCGGATTGAGTTACGAAGATGGATATCAGCAGCGCCGTGATTACCGCTTCTGAGAACGTCGAGCGCAGTTTCCGTAAGGTCGCTTTCAGGCTCTGTGCCTTCAAACCAATAGCCCTCAAGCTCAAACAGCTTTTCGGCAAGAGGAGTAAAGTCATAATCATTAAGGCACTTATTGATATACTCGCTGTCGACCTTGTCGCCGAGCCTTGTTTTAAGAATATACAAATCAAGTATGCGGCGTATTCCGCAGCCTGCATACTCAAAATGCTTAATTATATGTAGGAGAGAATAGAGATAGTAGTGAGTCGTATCGAGCACCCATTTATACTCGTTATCTCCGTCCGGCACAGCATGCGAAAACGGACTGTTAACAGCGCCGGAATATCTCTCAAAGCTGCCCTTATAAAATTCTGTGAAAAACTCAGTATGATATTCAATCTCAGTTCCGTTTTCCGGGAAAACATTAAGCTCGTTTTCCGTATAATCCTCCACCCTGTATCCGAGCGAAGTCATAAGCTCCTTAATTTTTTCAAGCGAGCTGACGTCAACAATAAGGTCAATATCGCTCATCATACGCCACTCCGGAAGCGGATAAAGAGTTTTCGTAACAGTTCCCTGCGCTTCAGTCCAGCGGATTTTATTCTCCGTAAGAAGCTTAACGAGTGCGTTATACTCCGCGAGCTGCCTTGCGTTTCGCTGAACAGAATGGTAGTAATAAACCTGCCACTCGTTAAACAAATCGCTATCCGGCTTATTCTTCAGCCTTTGCACGCTGAGGAAAGCAATGTTGCCGACCTCGTGCTCCTTGCCGAGAAGAAAAACCTCTTCAAAATCAATACCTTCAGGCTTTTCCTCAGGCTGCAAATCATTAAGCGCACAGTATATAAGATGAATTAAGTATTCAAAACTGTATCTGACTTTCATACGTTCCTCACAAATTTCTGTTAATAATTATAATAACACAAAATTGTTAAATTTACAATAATATATAATAAATTACTTTTTAAGTATTGAAATTTTAATTACAAAGCTCTATAATTAACTAAGATATGACAAAAACCGAGGTTAAATTATGGACAGACGTATAAAAATAGGAACGCTCGCAGCGCTCGGCGCAGCAGGCGGATACGGAATATATAAACTCGTTAAGCAGGCAATATGGCTTCACGATTACTGCAAGCTCGTTGATTACCCCGTAACTTCAATCAAAGGCACCGACCTTGAGGACAAGGGACTGAAGCTGATTGCGCACAGAGGTTTCCGCGCAGTTGCGCCGGAAAACACGCTTCCCGCATACGTGAAGGCCGGTGAAGCAGGTTTCTGGGGCGCAGAGTGCGACGTTTACCGTACTAAAGACGGAGTTTGGGTGCTTCACCACGACCCTGTTACATACAGAATGACGGGAAAACTGAAAAATCCTGAGAAATGCACTTACGACGAGCTTATGAAAATGACATATAAAACGGGTCACAATATCGCTGATTATCCTGACCTTAAGTTCGCCCGTCTTGATGAATTCTTCTCAATCTGCAAAAAGTACGGTATGAAGGCAATTATCGAAATAAAGTACGACCGCAGCGCAGCGTATATGAAAGAGCTCGTTGATATGGCGGAAGAATTCGGAGTTGAAACGACGTACATCGCTTTTGAATTCGTAAATCTTGTAGAGCTGCGTAAATACACCGACGCGCCGATTTTTTATCTCGTTTACGATATTAAAGACCGCGATATCAAAAAGGCGAAAGAGCTTGAAAACTGCGGAATAAGCTTTGACGGAAATGACAAGAGAAATCTTGAGAACAACTGCGAAATGGTGCGCAAATGCCGCGAGGCAGGGCTTGATACGGCGACCTGGGCTGTCGACGACCTCGATATTATTCGCAAAATTGCTGATACGGGAACAATCTATATCACAACAAACGGAGTTACATATTAAGAAAACAGGTTATCTCAGACGAGATAACCTGTTTTTTCTATGCTGAAGCGATTTCGCTGTCAGTTACAATTTCATTTGATTTGTGTACTTCCTCGTA
>CAMPAT010000171.1 GCA_946633275.1 uncultured Clostridia bacterium | reverse complement strand
GCAAAACAGAGGTTGCGCTGCGCGCGTGCTTCAAGTGCATCGGCGACGGCAAGCAATGCGCTATACTCGTTCCGACCACCGTACTCGCAATGCAGCACTACCAGACGGCGCTAAAACGTATGCAGGCATACCCCGTCAGAATAGAAATGCTCTCGCGTTTCGTTTCTCCAACAAAACAGAAGCAGATTTTGCAGGATTTGGCAGACGGCAAGGTCGATATGATAGTCGGCACGCACCGCATAATCAGCAAGGACATTCAGTTTAAAGACCTCGGACTTCTGATAGTCGACGAGGAGCAGCGTTTCGGCGTGGCGCAAAAGGAGAAAATTAAAGAAAAATTCCCGAAGGTAGACGTGCTGACTCTTTCCGCGACGCCTATTCCGAGAACACTCAATATGGCGATGAGCGGAATACGCGATATGTCTCTCCTCGAGGAAGCGCCGGGCGACCGCCAGCCCGTGCAGACATACGTTGTCGAATACGATTTCGGTATGCTGACGGAAGCTATGGAAAAAGAGCTTGCGCGCGGCGGACAATGCTACTATCTGCACAACAACATTGACACAATCGACCACGTTGCAGTCCAGATTAAAAAAGCCATACCTGACGCAGTAGTCGGAGTCGCTCACGGACGGATGACCGAGGAGCAGCTCAGCGACGTATGGCAGAAGCTGATTTCAGGCGAAATTGATATTCTCGTCTGCACGACGATTATTGAAACGGGCGTCGATGTTTCAAACGTAAACACGCTGATTATAGAAAACGCAGACCGTATGGGGCTCGCGCAGCTTCACCAGATACGCGGCAGAGTCGGCAGGTCAAGCAGGCGCGGCTACGCATATTTCACCTTCGTGCGCGGAAAAGAGCTCACGGAAATTGCGCGCAAAAGACTCGAGGCAATCCGCGAATACACCGAGTTCGGATCAGGTTTCAAAATCGCAATGCGCGACCTCGAAATCCGCGGCGCAGGCTCGCTGCTCGGAAATAAACAGCACGGCCATATGGAAGCAGTCGGATATGATATGTATCTCAAGCTGCTTGAGGAAGCTGTCGCAGAGGAAAAGGGCGAAAAAGAGGAAGACACTACGGAGCAGAACTGTCTTATCGATATTCCCGTTGACGCTAATATTCCCGAAGACTACATCACCTCGACTCCGATACGCCTCGAGATGTACAAGGCGATTGCAGGAATACGCAGCGACGCCGACGCGAACGACGTTTACGACGAACTGACAGACCGTTTCGGAGTTCCGCCCGCTCCCGTTTACGGACTCGTAGAAATTGCGCTTATGCGAAACACGGCGCTCTCGCTGGGCATTAACGAAATTAAACAAAATATGGGCGCTGTGAATATGTATCTTGACGACGTAAAGGTTGAATATCTCGTCGCGCTCAACGAAAAAATGCGCGGCAGAGCGACTTTTACCGCTTCAAAAAGACCGTATATTTCAATTAAACTTGCGAACGAAAACGCTGTCGAAACAGTACGAAACACATTAAATATTCTTCAAAATGCATAAATTACAACACCTCGGTCAATACTACTTCCGAGGTGTTTATCTATGTCTACATCAAAATCTAAAAAAGAAAACAAAAATATCAAGGCGCTCTTTTCCGTAGTTTGTCTTTGCATAATCGCGCTCGGGATGATAGTTTACTTCTCTTCGCAAAACAAGACGACTGATAACCAGGTAAACGAGCAGACGACGCTTGAGGTTACGACAGAGGTGCAAAACCCCGTAACTATCCGCGAAACGACAACTGAAAAAACAACAAAATCAGCAAAGCAGGCGCCGTCGACAACTGCAGAGCCGTCCACAATGGAGCTCGGCGAAAGCAACACGCCGTACAAAAGTTACTACAAATACCCTCTCGGCGAAGCAGTAGTAAACGGATACAGCGAAGAGCTTGTCTTTAACAAGACGATGGGCGACTGGCGCGCGCATACGGCAGTCGATTTCAAGGGCAGCGAGGGCGACAGCGTCGTCGCAATTAACGACGGACTTGTGCTCGACGTTTACAAGGACAATATGTATTCCCAGGTGGTAGTAATCGACCACGGCGGAAAGCTTGTTGCAAAATACTGCGGACTCAAAAGCGTAACCGTCAAAAAGGGTAAGTACGTAAGCATCGGAAACAAAATCGGAACGCTCGGAAAAATTCCTGCAGAGAACGCAGACGACGTCCATCTCCATTTCGAGACAAAGCTCGGCGGAAATACCGTAAATCCGCTCGACGTAATGGGTAAAACAGAATAGTGAATAAAGCCGTTTTAAGCGGCTTTATTGTTTTTGTGGATTTTTTTGCCGTATTATGATATTATAGAATTGTCAGAAAACAATTTTATTTTGAAAGGAGTAAATTTATGGGACTATTTGATAAGAAATACTGCGACGTATGCGGTGAAAAAATCGGTATGCTCGGCAACAGGAAGCTTGCAGACGGCAATCTTTGCAAAAACTGCGCTTCAAAGCTGTCGCCCTTCTTCTCCGAGAGAAGAAGCTCAACTGTTGCAGAAATTAAGCAGCAGCTCGAATACAGAGAGCTCAACGCAAAGCTGCTCGAAACCTTTAATCCGACAAGGGTTTTAGGCGAAGGCACAAAGGTTTACATCGACGACAACAAGGGTATGTTCGCAGTCAGCCACCGCGATTACAGGAAAGATAATGCGGATTTGATTGAGTTTTCATCAGTCACAAACGTGCGTACTGAGCTTGAAGAGGAAAGGGACGAAATCTACACCACCGACGCTGACGGCAACGAGGTTTCATACAATCCGCCGAGATACGAATACAAGTACGAGCTCAGCGTAGTTATTAACGTTGCTAATCCGTATTTCAGCGAAATCAAATTCGACGTTACGCCATATTCAATGGACAGATACTCAGGTCAGTTCAGACGCTACGAGCAGGCAGCAGACGAGATTGTTGCTGCGCTCAGCGGAAACTCATTACATATGGCTGCAAATCAGGCGGCTTCAGGCGTTGTTCCACCGAGCTACAACTCTGCAAATCCACAGGGAGCATACGCTCAGCAGCCGCAGGTGCAGAGATATAATCAGCAGCAACCGCAACAGCAGCAGGCACCTGCAGGCTGGTATTGCCCGAACTGCGGCACACAGAATTCAGGTTCGTTCTGTTCATCCTGCGGAACACCAAGACCGTAATTGCAAAAGAGGCTATCGTGCAAACGATGGCCTCTTTTCACATAATTATGAGTTATGAATTAAGGGTGGGCGCTGCCCACACCTGATTATATTGTTAATGAGTAACG
>CAMPAT010000170.1 GCA_946633275.1 uncultured Clostridia bacterium | reverse complement strand
GGGTGGAAGGTCTCAAGATTATCGAGTTTCTCGCCCATACCGACGAATTTAATCGGCTTTCCCGTTACTGCTCTTACGGAAAGCGCTGCGCCGCCGCGCGTGTCGCCGTCAAGCTTCGTAAGAATTACGCCGTCGATACCGAGAGTTTCGTTAAAGCTCTTTGCTACATTCACGGCGTCCTGGCCTGTCATAGCGTCGATAACAAGCAGGATTTCGTGAGGGTGAACAGTTGCTCTTATATTCGAGAGCTCCTGCATAAGCGCCTCATCAACGTGGAGTCGTCCTGCAGTATCAATGATTACATAGTCATTACCGTGGTCCTTCGCGTACTTAACAGCTTCATCGGCGATATGTACGGGGTCCTCAGTTCCCATTTCAAAAACGGGAGCGCCCACCTGCTCGCCGACAACCTGGAGCTGTTTGATAGCTGCAGGTCTGTAAACGTCGCACGCTACGAGAAGCGGTCTGTGACCTTCATTTTTGAGCTTAAGCGCGAGCTTTGCGGAATGCGTTGTCTTACCGCTTCCCTGAAGTCCGCACATCATAACTATTGTCGGCGGATGGTTAGCGATAGCAAGTCTCGCTTCGTTACCGCCCATAAGCTCCGTGAGCTCTTCATTAACAATTTTAATTACCATCTGACCGGGTGTCAGGCTCTCCATAACGTCAGAGCCGATTGCACGGTCGGTAACTTTCTTAGTGAATTCCTTGGAAACCTTATAGTTAACGTCTGCTTCAAGGAGCGCGAGCCTTACCTCGCGCATAGCCTCCTTAACGTCGGCTTCAGTAAGCTTGCCCTTGGCGCGCAGCTTTTTGAAAGAATTTTCAAGGCGTTCGCTGAGTCCTTCAAATGCCATTATATCATTCCTTTAATCAGGCGTGCTCGCCCAGGTAATCCGCAAGCGACATTATCCTTGCGGCATTGTCATTAATCTCGCGCGAGAGCGAATGCTCAAGATTGTACTTATAAATATCGTCGGCAAGTTCTTTAATCTCACCGAGCCCCTTCGCGAGTTCGCCGAACTTCGCAGCAACGCCAAGCTTCTTCTCCATTTCAAAAAGCTGCGACTCGGCACGCTTGATAGCGTCGCGCACGCCCTGGCGTGTAATACCTTCGTTCTCCGCAATTTCAGATAAAGAGAGGTCCTCGTCGTAATAGTAAACCAAAAAGTCGTGCTGTTTCTGAGTAAGCAACTCGCCGTAAAAATCAAGCAAGTAAGAAACTTCGAGATTTTTCGCCACTATTCTCCCTCCCTTTCATCATTCGGTGTAAAGTAAAACATCTTTACAGCGAGAATTATTATACATAACAATAAACTCAATGTCAAGAGTAAATTTGCACAAAATATAAATTGTAATTTCTTGTTGATTTTGCAGTACTATATATGATATATTATTATTGTATATTTAATATATCTTGGAGGAAACTATATGGATTTTTTACAAACGTTTAAAAGTCTGTTCTCCGCTTTCGAGGTTATAGAGTGGCGAATGGTACTTATGATTGCGATAGGAGCGCTCCTCGTTTTCCTTGCAATCAAGAAAGAGATGGAGCCTACGCTTCTTCTTCCGATGGGCTTCGGTACAATTCTCGTTAACCTGCCGCTTTCGGGAGCTATTACCGAAAATCTGGCGAGCGGCGAAGGACCTATTACAGTACTGTTTAACGCAGGTATCGCAAACGAGCTGTTTCCGCTTCTGTTATTTATCGGTATCGGCGCGATGATTGACTTCGGTCCGCTGCTCAAAAATCCGTGGCTTATGCTTTTCGGCGCTGCAGCGCAGTTCGGCATATTCTTCACTTTCGTTATGGCGGGCTTCTTCTTTGACATAAAGGACGCCGCTTCAATCGCTATCATCGGCGCGGCTGACGGCCCGACATCAATCTTCGTCGCTGACAAGCTTAACTCAGCTTATCTCGGCGCTATAATGGTAGCTGCTTACTCATATATGGCGCTCGTTCCGATGATTCAGCCGCGCGTTATCAAAGCTGTTACTACAAAGAAAGAACGTCTCATCCGTATGCCGTACAAGGCAGGAGAGGTATCAAAAACTACTAAGATTGTATTCCCCGTTATCGTAACAATCGTAGCAGGTCTTATCGCGCCTGATTCAGTTGCGCTCGTTGGTTTCCTTATGTTCGGTAACCTTATCCGCGAATGCGGCGTGCTCAACTCACTCAGCGAAACAGCGCAGAACGCTTTTGCAAACTCAATCACAATTATGCTCGGACTTGCAGTAGCCTCAAGAATGTACTACAAGGATTTCGTCAACGTTGAGACTCTTATGATTCTCGGTCTCGGTCTTGTTGCATTCATCTTCGACACAGTCGGCGGCGTAATGTTTGCGAAGCTCCTCAACATCTTCAGACCGAAGAACAAGAAGATTAACCCGATGATAGGCGCTGCAGGTATCTCTGCATTCCCGATGAGCGGACGCGTTGTAAACCAGCTCGGTCTTAAGGAAGACCCGCAGAACTTCCTGCTTATGTATTCAATCAGCGTAAACGTATCAGGACAGATTGCTTCCGTTATCGCAGGCGGTCTTATCCTCGCACTCGTTGCACCGCTCGTTTAAGGAGGTATGAACTATGCTTAACACATTAAATATTCTTGTAATCCGGTTTGTAACTCTCGCAGGCGGACTTGCGTTCAAGGCTGACTCATGGAAGCAGACGCTTCCTGCGCTCGTAATCGGTATGCTCGGAATTTTCCTCGTAATCGGAATTATCATCCTCGCAACCTACGCCCTCAACAAAATCTTCTCAAAGAAGAATGACGGCGAGAACGAAGAATAAAACAGGATAAACAGTAAAAGCACCGCTCAAATGAGCGGTGCTTATTGTTGGTGCTTATTGTTTTTGCTTTATTTTTCCTCAACCTGCTTCCCCGTCATATGCTCAACGGTAAGGCAGAGCATATTGACGCGTGAAAGGTCGCGGTCAATTTCAGCTTTCGTGTAATCGGCTGACGGGAAGTACTTGTTACCGAGCGCAAAAAGCGCTTTTATTTTCTCGTCGCCGTCCGGCATTACAGCAATCTTACCGAATACCGTTACGCTCTTTATGTAATACCACCAGTCGTCGGGGTTCTTCTTTTCGGGAGTATCGAGCACATTAAAGCTTACTTTATCGTGGGAAGCGATAGCGTCGAGCTTATGCCCCTCCTTCGCACAATGAAAATAAATTCTGCCGTTGCTGTAAACAAAGTTCATAGGCACAGCGTACGGATACTCGCCGTCGCCGAGCATGGTTGTGTTGCGGGTGTAGACGTAGCTGCCGTCGC
>CAMPAT010000169.1 GCA_946633275.1 uncultured Clostridia bacterium | reverse complement strand
GAGTCCGTTATCGTCGCCGTGAGTCATAATGATTGCGCCGATAAGGCGTGTTGTCATACCCCAAGAGGTCTGGTGAGGATATGTCAGCTTGTTCTCTTTATTTGAGAACTGAATGTCAAACGCTCTTGCGAAGCCGTCGCCGAAATAGTGGCTTGTGCCTGCCTGGAGCGCCTTTCCGTCGTGCATAAGAGCTTCAATGCAGTATGTGCGCTCTGCGCCTGCGAATTTATCGCTCTCTGTCTTCTGTCCCTGAACTACGGGGATTGCAAGCTCCTTCTGGCAGAAATCGGTGTAAACGCCAAGCATTCTCTCTGTCTCCTCAATAGCCTCCTCTGCTGTCGCGTGGAGAGTGTGTCCCTCCTGCCATAAGAATTCGCGTGAGCGGAGGAAGGGACGCGTCGTCTTTTCCCATCTTACGACGGATACCCATTGATTGTAGAGCTTCGGAAGGTCGCGGTGAGAGTGCACAACATTCTTGAAATGCTCGCAGAAGAGTGTTTCGGAAGTAGGTCTTACGCAGAGCCTTTCTTCAAGCTTCTCGCTTCCGCCGTAAGTTACCCACGCGCACTCCGGCGCAAAGCCTTCAACGTGGTCCTTCTCTTTCTGCAGGAGCGACTCCGGAATGAACATCGGCATACATACGTTCTCGTGTCCCGTATCCTTGAACATTCCGTCAAGAATACGCTGTATGTTCTCCCAGATGGCGTAGCCGTAAGGACGGATTACCATACAACCCTTTACGCTTGTATATTCGATGAGCTCAGCCTTCTTGCACACATCGGTGTACCATTTGGCAAAATCCTCATCCATTGATGTAATGGCGTCAACCATCTTTTGTTGTTTAGCCATAATTATCTCCTTTTGCATAATAATCTGATATAATATTATATACTATTTCTACTCTGTTGTAAATATTTTTTTATTATGTAGTTTATGATTGAGTTTTGGCTTAAGTTGTGGTAGAATGGAAAATTATAAAATATTACAAGGAGCAAAGCAATGGACAATCTTGAAGAACAAAATGAAGTATCCGCGCCCGTTTGCGAATATACCGAAGACGAGCGTATTGCAATTAAATACAAGTTTATCCGCGATAAAATTCTATATCACTTTGAACGGGGAAGCAAGTACCTTAAAATTTCAAAGATAGTTGCGACGGTTGTGTTCTTGATTTATACGGTAATCGGAATTACGGTAAGTCACCGTACCTCGCACGAGCTTCAATGGCTGCTTATGTGGATTATATTCATTTTTCTTAATGTGGGAGTTTTTATTCTCGCCGATTATTGCAAATATCTTGTTGAATCTAAGGTAATACCTTATCTTAAAAATGACGAGCAGATAGAATTCGGCGAGTACGATATATTCCTTGAGGATATTGACGGCGAAGATGAGGAGGACGATTAAATGAATAATATTCTTAATATATTTAAGCGCGATATGAAAAAAATATTCACAAATTCAATGGCGATTATTCTCGCCGTGGGTATCGCGGTTATTCCGTCGCTTTACGCGTGGTTTAATATTTACGCTAACTGGGACCCGTATGGCTCGACGGGCAATATGCAGGTCGCAGTTGTTATTGAGGACGAGGGCTACACCTTCAGAAATATTGAAATCGACGTCGGCGCCGAGATTGAGGCGAATCTTAAGGCAAACGACCTTATCGATTGGCAGTTTGTATCGAAGGAAAAGGCGCTCACAGGTATCAAGTCCGGCAAATACTATGCGGGAATTGAAATCCCGAAGGGATTTTCCAAGTCGCTTACAAGCATAGTTACGGATGACTTTAAACAACCCGAAATAAAATACTACGCAAACGAAAAGAAAAACGCGATTGCTACAAAAATTACCGACAAGGTAGTTCAGACAGTTCAGCAGGAGGTTAACGAGTCATTCGTTACAACCGTCATTAATGTCGTAAGCTCGCTGATGGATTTTGTTGCGGACGCGACGAACAAGGGCGCTATGGACAGTCTCGATGATTTGAATGAAAAGCTGAGGGCTGCAAGCGGCTCAATTACTAATATTCAGCGTACCGTTGACGGCTTTGACGACGTTATCAAGGCGTCAAAGGACTTATCCGTGACTCTCGACGGCGACAAGCTTCAAAAGCTTGCCGATTCGTCAAAGGAACTTACCGAAAGCGGGAAGGATTTGACAGTTGTTCTGCAGAAAAGCATTAATAGCATTACCTCTTCGATTGACAAAACGCTTGGCGAGGTTTCCTCGGGCGTTGACGATACCGCCTCGCTCGTTAAGACGGTTGAGGACAGCAAGGACGTAAAGGAGGCTGCCGAAAAGCTTGCCAGGGCGCAGGCGGCAATGCTTAAGTATAAATCTCAGCTCGAGGCTGTCAGGAGCGCGCTCGAAACGGTGCAGGACTTTTTGCCGAAAAAGCTCGACGCGCTTGATAAACTGATTAACGAAACAAACAGCAGAATTGCAAAAATTGACAAGATTAATTCGCTGATTACGAAGGCACAGGGCGGCGCTGCAAAGAGAGAGATTGACTCTATTGTCAAGGATATGAAAACGCTCTCGGGTGACGCCTCAAATATGCAGGCGAACTATAAGAAGGATATTCAGCCTGTTGTCAACAGAAATCTTACGGCGCTTATTGACGCGCTGAGCGTAACGGGCGATATAATCGCAGACCTCAGCGGAGATATGCCGGCTCTTAAGAAGTTCGCAAGCGGACTGAGCAAAACAGTTGACGGTTCCGTTGACCTTATAGCCGCGATTGACGGACTACTCAGCGATGTAAAGAAGGAACTCGATTCTCTCGCCGTTAAGGTTGAAGGACTCGGAGGCAGCGAGCTGTTTAACACGATTAAGAATCTTGCAAGCACGAATTCCGAGCAGATGGGCGCGTTCCTCGCTTGCCCTGTAATTGTTGATACTGACAAGATTTACGGAATAGAGAATTACGGCTCGGCGATGGCGCCATTTTACACAACGCTTGCATTGTGGGTCGGCTCAATGATACTGATTGCCGTAGTTAAAACTAAGGTTAAGAAAAAGAAGGAAATCGGCGAAAATCTCAAAGCGCGCCATCTTTATTTCGGCAGGATGCTTACGTTTATCGCGTTTGCAGTAGTTCAGGGACTTATTATTTGTCTGGGCGATTTGCTTTTCCTTAAGATACAATGTTACCATCCGTTTATGTTCCTGTTTGCAGGCCTGTTTGCGTCCTTCGTATTCTCGATTTTTATATATTCGCTTACATACACCTTCGGAGACATAGGAAAGTCGATAGGTATTATCATGCTTGTTGTCCAAATCGGCG
>CAMPAT010000168.1 GCA_946633275.1 uncultured Clostridia bacterium | reverse complement strand
ATATTTTTCTCCTTTAAAATAAGGTATTTCCTAAGCAAAACTATTCTTTTGCAAAGTTAAATGATTTTTCATAAACTATATTTTTCATAAAAAATCGGATGTGGGTGTCCCACCATAAATTAATAATTCATAATTTATAACTAACAATTAAACTATGCTCCGAAGCGGCGGTTTCTGTTTTCAAAATCGGTGAGCGCCTTATACAAATCGTTCTTGCCGAAGTCGGGCCAAAGCACGTCGCTATACCAGAACTCGCTATACGCCGCCTGCCACAAGAGGAAATTCGAAAGCCGCTGCTCGCCTGACGGGCGGATAATTAAATCGCACTCAGGATAAGTATAGATATTATCGCTGATGTCCTGCTCTGTAATATCTTTTTTACCGTCATCAATGAGCTTATTAACTGCGCTGACAATCTCCTGGCGTCCGCCGTAATTGACTGCGAGATAAACGGTAGTTCCCGTATGGTCTGCAGTTTCTGCCTCAGCCTCATCCATAAGGTCAAGAAGTTCCTGAGAAATGCCCTCGCGTTCGCCGATAAACTCAATTCTGCTGTTTTTTGCCTTTGTCATATCGGCTTTTGCTTCAAGAAGGTATTCCTTGAAAAGCTGCATAAGCGCGTCTACTTCTTCCTTCGGGCGTTTCCAATTTTCAGTAGAGAAAGCGTAAAAGGTAACGTACTTGATGCCAAGGTTTGCGCACTCGTCAGAAATAGTACGGAAAACGTTTGCTCCCGCCTTATGCCCTGCTGAGCGAGGAAGTCCGCGTTTTTTCGCCCATCTGCCGTTACCGTCCATAATTATGCCGAGATGAGTCGGCAGAACCTCAAATGAGGTGCGGATTTTATCTTCTTTTTTAGAAAAAAGTGCCATATTGCCAGCTCCTTAAAAAGAGTTATAGGGCGACAGATTGTCGCCCAAAAACTGTATGTTAAATTGAAAGGATTTCGTCTTCCTTCTTCTTTGCCATATCATCGACATTCTTAATATATTTATCGGTGATATCCTGAAGTTTCTTTTCGCCGTCCTTCTGCTCATCTTCGGTAATCTCATTATTCTTCTTGAGCTTTTTGATATCATCCATAGAGTCACGACGAATATTTCTTACTGCAACCTTAGCCTCTTCGGCTCTCTTAGAAACGTCCTTAACAAGGCGCTTTCTGTCCTCCTCCGTCATCTGAGGGAACGAGAGACGGATAACCTTGCCGTCGTTCTGAGGGTTAATGCCGATTTCTGCAATGTTAATCGCCTTTTCAATATCCTTGAGCGTACCTGCGTCCCACGGCTGAATTACGAGGAGTCTCGGCTCGGGGGCAGATACGGCAGCCATCTGATTAAGCGGGGTTGGAGTGCCGTAGTATTCAACAACAACGTTGTTAAGAATATTCGGATTTGCTCTGCCTGCTCTGATGGTATCGTAATCCCTCTCAAGCGAGTCAAGGCATTTTTCCATTCTCTGTTTAGTGTTTTCAAATACAGTATCCATAAATTCTCTCCTTACAAATTATATGTCAAATTAGTTTTTAACTGTTGTGCCGATAATTTCGCCGCTGACAACGCGCACGATATTCTCAGGGTCGTCAAGATTAAACACGATAATTGGCATATCGTTATCCTTACAGAGCGAGAACGCTGTCGAATCCATAACCTTAAGGTCGCGGGTTATAACTTCCTGGAAAGTGACGGTATCGAACTTAACTGCGTCGTCAAATTTGTTCGGGTCCTTATCATAAACGCCGTCAACGTTAGTCGCCTTAAGCAGGGCGTCGGCGTTAATCTCAACGCTCCTGAGCGCCGCTGCAGTATCTGTCGAGAAGAAAGGCGAGCCTGTTCCGCAGCCGAAGATAACTATTCTGCCCTTTTCAAAGTGACGGATAGCCTTATTACGGATATACGGCTCTGCAATCTGACGCATTTCAATAGCCGTCTGAACTCTTACGTCTGCGCCGAGCTGCTCGAGAGCGTCGCAGAGGGCAAGCGAGTTCATCGCAGTCGCCAGCATTCCGATATGGTCCGCGCGGGTTCTGTCCATATGTTCGCTCGAGCGTCCGCGCCAGAAGTTACCGCCACCGACAACGATACCGATATCTACGCCCATATCAGCAACCTTCTTAACAGAACGGCAGATTCTGAGGACGGTGTCGTTATTAATACCTTTACCCTCGTCGCCTGCAAGCACTTCGCCGCTGAGCTTAAGCAATATTCTTTTATAAGCAATACCCATAAGTATATACCTCCGTTTCATATTATTAATATAATAATATAAAATAGTCACAAAGTAAAGAATAATAGTAAAAAAATAAGTTACAAAACGGTAAAAAAGAGCCGTTCAATGAACGACTCTTAATCACTTATTCTTCTATTCTTCGCCCTCTTCGGCTTCCTGCTGAGCGATTAGTTCCTGCTGCTGTGCATAGAGCTGTTTGATATACGCCCAGTCCTTACCGTTGATAATTCCGTCGCTATTCATATCGAGATAAGAGGTCTTATCCGTTTCCTCGGTGTATTCGTCCTCTTCGCCTTCATTATGAATCACGGGCGCAGTTCTGCCGGGAGCTTCGCCGACAACGTCAAAGCTCCAAAGAGCTTTAATCTCGTCCATCGGCTTAACTGTTGTACGGGCGCAATGCAGACATCTGAACTGAACGCCCTGTGCAGTTACCTCGCCTGTAAACGGTATTTCAACAGGTTCGGAATTATCATCGGGGATTGTAATATTTCCGGGCAGATTAGGGATATTTATGTTACCGATTGTTTCGCTGTTCGTAAGAACAGAACTTGAGAACGAGCCGGTATATGCCCATTGATGACCGAGCGCAGGCGAAATCTGAACAGTACCTATCGTATTGCAGATTGTACATTGTCTAACTTCGGTCTGCGCAAGTGTGCAGGTTGCAGGAGTTGTGGCTGTAATATTGTAAGAGCCGTCAATCCACTCCTTATGAACTATCTGACCTGCCTCGCGCGCATTACATCTCGTACAAGTGGGAACGGCGAGAACGTGTCCCGGCTTGCCGCTGTCGGCAAGGTCCGTCTCCACATCCTGATAATCGTGACCGAGCGCAGGGATAGTATCTGTATATTCCTGCTCGCAACGTGAGCAGAAGCCGTGTCCCGTACCTGTATTCGTACAGTCAGGCTCATTATCTACTACCCAAGTGCCTTCTTCAGCCACGTGGCCGAGAGCGTCAACGGTTTCGTTCTTCAGCTGTGAACAACGAGCGCATTTATAAACATTCTTGCCGGCTTCGGTGCAGGTGGCAGGAGTGCTGTTTTCATCATCGAGTACAAAAT
>CAMPAT010000167.1 GCA_946633275.1 uncultured Clostridia bacterium | reverse complement strand
GGACTCTGTCCGCACCTGATTTTATTGTCCGAGCTCAGCGAGTAACCACAAGCTTATAGCTTATAGCTTATAGCTTGTAGCTAAAAGCTCATAAATCAGCTCGCTGATTTATTCCAGTCCCATTTTCTCGGCAAGCTCGGCGCTCTGGAGCTCAAGGAGCTTTGACACGCCCTTTTCCTGCATTGTAACGCCGTAGAGGACGTCTGCCTCCTCCATAGTGCCGCGTCTGTGAGTGATAGAAATGAACTGAGTTCTGTCTGTCATCTTGCGCATATATTTTGCAAAACGTTCGACGTTAACGTCGTCGAGCGCCGCCTCCACCTCGTCGTAAATACAAAACGGCGAAGGAGTAACCTTAAGCACGCTGAAAAGAAGCGCCATAGCCGCAAGCGACTTTTCGCCGCCCGAGAACAGATTAATATTCTGTACTGATTTTCCGGGAGGCTGAATTTTAATTTCAATCGGGCTTTCGAGGCAATCGTCGGGATTCTCGAGTATAAGCTCGCCCTTACCGCCGCCGAAGAAGTCGGAGAATGAAATCTTAAACTGCTCGTTAATTCTGTTGAACTGAGTAAGGAATTTTTCGCTCATAGAAGTTGTGAGGTCGTCGATAATGTTCTGAAGCTCACGCTTTGACGCCTCAACGTCGTCTGTCTGCTCCTTGAGAAATTCGTATCTCTCGGACACTTCCTTATATTCCTCAATAGCGCCGACATTAATTGAGCCGAGCTTCTTAATCTCAACCTTGATTTCGTGAAGTCTGCGTTTTGCGGCAGTCATATCCTCAATAACAATTCCGAGCGCCTGAGCCTCTACGCGCGTAAGCTCGTACTGCTCAAAGAGCATATCGTTAAGGTTATCGTATTCCTTCTTCATATTATTCTTTCGCTCGTCGATACGCACAAGCTCGGCAGAGAGCTTTTCCTTATCGGAATTTTTCTCTTTTTCGCTCTGGCGAAGCTCAATTGAGCGTTTTTCAATCGCGTTGCGCTCTTCAATTTTCGCAGCAATCTCATCGCCCACGCCCTTCGCCTTGTCGCGAAGTTCCTGCGCAGCCGCCTTAACGTCGTCAATTGATTTATTAAGCGTTTCGTTTCGCTGCTCAATAAGAGCGATTTCGTCATTGATACTGCGCACTCTGTCGGAAGCGGTTGACTGACGGAGGCGAAGCTCCTCGATAGCGAGCTTTGCAGCCTCGCTGTCCTTGGCGATAGTAACGAGCTCAAGATTGATTTCCTCGCTGCGTTTTCTGATTTGCTCGCGGCTGTTTGCAAGCTCGTCTGCGCCAGAAGAAATGCTTTCAAGCTCAGCTTCGGTTTCGTCAATCTGCTTTTGAATTTCCGCCTCGCTGTCAGACGCCTGCTTAAGCTCTGCTCTGAACGCTTCAATTCGCGATTGTGAATTATCCTTTTCGCCTGAAAGAGCAGTTTTCTGCTCTGTAAGCGACGTTATTCTGTCGCTTATAATTTTGAGGTCGCCCTCTGCTCTGATTAATTCTTCCTTCGCATTTCTGAGGTCTGCGTCCGCGCCCTGAAGGTCGGCGGCAGACTTATTTGCGTCCTCAACGAGCTTCTTGTATTCTTCAGACAGCTCGCTGAATTTTGCTTCAAGCTTGTCCGCCTCTGCGCCGAGCTCCTCAATCAGATTAGCGCGCGAAAGAATGCCTGCGCCCTTTGAACGGCTGCCGCCCGTCATTGAGCCGCCCGGATTCATTACCTGACCGTCAAGGGTAACAATCTTATATCTGTTCTTATATCTCTTTGAAATTCCGATTGCGCAGTCAATATCCTCAGCAACGATAACTCGTCCGAGAAGGTTAGACACAATATCCTTATACTGCGCGTCGCACTCGACGAGATTTGAAGCGATATCAACGAAACCGAAGTTATCGTCAAGGTCGCGCTCGTCGATAGTTCTCGGCTTAATTGCGGAAATCGGAAGGAAGGTCGCCCTGCCCTGATTATTCTGCTTCAGAAAATTGATAGCGCGCTTTGCGTCGCTTTCGCTGCTGACAACAAGATTCTGCATTGCTGCGCCGAGAGCAACCTCAACGGCTGTTGAATAATCGTTAGGAGTGCTGATAAGCTGTGACAAAACGCCGTGAATACCCGATAGCGCTTTTGCGTCGCGCTGCTTAATAACAGATTTAACGGCGCCGGAGTATCCCTCCATATTCTTCTCAAGGTCAGCGAGCATACGAGCTCTTGAACGCTTTTCATTAAGCGCGCGTTCCGTCTTTTCAAGCTCTTCCTTCTTCTTTTCTGCTTTCTCGGTTTTTGACTGAAGCTTAAGGCGGTAACCGCCGAGCGAGTTTTCGCCCTCGTCAAGACGCGCTTTAACAAATTCGAGATTTTTCTCAAACTCAGCTTTCTGATTATTTGCTGCGCTCAGCTCCTTATCGCACTCTGCAATGTTCTCGTCGATAGTTCCCTCGCGTGAAATAATCTCGTCAATCGATGACTGCGCCCTTGAATACCTGACCTTGCAGTCAGAGATAGAAAGCGTAAGCTCAGCGAGCTTCTGCGACAGAACAGCGTTCTTATTAGCAATCTGCTCATTATCATTCTGAAGCTTATTGAGCTCGTCTGCAACACCCTCAAGCTCGCGGCGTTTATCGGCAGCGCGTATTTCGCTGTCTGCGATATACTGCTCTTTTTCCTTAATCTGCTCGTCAATTGCTTCGCTTGAATTATCGGCAGAGTTGATGTCGCCCTTCAGCCTTGCAATCGTTTCTTCGTTATGCTTTGCGGTAGCAAGAAGGACATTTGCTTCACCGTCGCGGCGTACTGCCTCTTCCTCAAAAGCGGAGGCGCCTGCCCTGCTCTGCTCAATGAGAGTGTTAATCTCAGCAGTTTTTTGCGAAAGCTCGTCCATCTCGCGCTCGATTTGAGCAAGCTCCTTTTCGCAGATTTCATATGACGCGTTTGCCGCGTCGAGCTTATGCTCCTGCTCACGAAGCGCATTAGTGAAGTTATTAATCTTATTGAGCCATACGCCGATTTCAAGCTCCTTCTTCTCCTCGCTGAACTCAAGGAACTTATGCGCCTTTTCACTCTGAGTTTTAAGCGGACCTACTCTGCTTTCAAGCTCGCCGAGAATATCGAGAAGTCTGACTAAATTCTCCTGCGCCTGCTCAAGTCTGCGCTCCGCGTCGCGTCTCTTATGACGGAAGCGTGATATACCCGCAGCCTCCTCAAACAGCTCGCGTCTGTCCTCATTCTTGGCGGAAATAATCGAGTCAATCTTGCCCTGACCAACCATAGAATAGCCGTCTGCGCCGAGACCCGTATCCATAAACAGCTCGTGAATATCCTTACGGCGAACCTGC
>CAMPAT010000166.1 GCA_946633275.1 uncultured Clostridia bacterium | reverse complement strand
CAAGCCCGAACGCGACGGTCTTTTCTGCGAAAAGATTTTCGGTCCCATGAAGGACTGGGAATGCCACTGCGGAAAGTACAAGAAGGTTCGCTATAAGGGCAAAATCTGTGAGCGTTGCGGTGTTGAAATTACCCGTTCAAAGGTACGCCGCGAGCGTATGGGCCATATTGAGCTTGCCGCTCCCGTATCTCATATCTGGTATTTCAAGGGTATTCCGAGCCGTCTCGGCTTAGTTCTTGATATCAGCCCTCGTTATCTTGAAAAGGTGCTTTACTTTGCGCTTTATATCGTAACGGACCCGGGCGATACTCCGCTTGAAAAAATGCAGATTCTCAATGAAAAAGAGTATGCAGAAATGCGCGAGAGATATGAGGACGACTTCGAGGCAGGAATGGGTGCAGAGGCTGTTAAAAAGCTTCTTCAGGA
Organism: uncultured Clostridia bacterium; assembly: GCA_946633275.1. Lineage (GTDB taxonomy): Bacteria > Bacillota > Clostridia > Oscillospirales > Acutalibacteraceae > Eubacterium_R. The sequence continues at coordinate 2,908 of CAMPAT010000166.1, read as the reverse complement.
TATCGACGTTCCGACTCTCAGAGATGAGCTTACTGCAGAGCTTGAAACCGCAACGGGTCAGAAGAGAGTTAAGCTTCTTAAAAGACTTGATGTTGTTGACGCGTTCTACAACAGCGGTAATAAGCTTGAATGGATGATTCTTGACGTTATTCCGGTAATTCCTCCGGATATTCGCCCGATGGTACAGCTTGACGGCGGACGTTTTGCAACCTCCGACTTGAACGACCTTTACAGAAGAGTTATAAACAGAAATAACCGTCTTAAGAGACTTATGGAGCTCAATGCTCCGGATATCATTATCCGCAATGAAAAGAGAATGCTTCAGGAGAGCGTTGACGCCCTTATTGATAACGGCAGACGCGGACGTCCCGTAACAGGTCCTTCAAACAGACCGCTCAAATCTCTTTCCGATATGCTTAAGGGTAAGCAGGGCCGTTTCCGTCAGAACCTTCTCGGTAAGCGTGTTGACTATTCGGGCCGTTCCGTTATCGTTGTAGGCCCCGAGCTCAAGATGTATCAGTGCGGTCTTCCCAAGGAGATGGCTATTGAGCTCTTCAAGCCCTTCGTTATGAAGCGCCTTGTTGAAACCGCTGTTGCTTCAAACATCAAATCAGCAAGAAAGATGGTTGAAAAGGCAGACAGAAGCGAAGTTTGGGACGCTCTTGAGGTTGTAATTAAGGACCACCCCGTAATGCTCAACCGTGCTCCTACGCTTCACAGACTCGGTATTCAGGCGTTTGAGCCCGTACTCGTTGAGGGTAGAGCTATCAAGCTTCACCCGCTCGCATGTACCGCGTTCAATGCTGACTTCGACGGCGACCAGATGGCTGTTCACGTACCGCTTTCTGCAGAGGCTCAGGCTGAGGCAAGAATGCTTATGCTTGCGGCTAATAACCTCCTTAAGCCTTCAGACGGTAAGCCCGTTGCTGTTCCCACTCAGGATATGGTTATCGGTTCTTATTACCTCACTATGATTAAAGAGGGCGAGGCAGGCTGTCCGAGAGAGGAAACTCTTGAAAACGGCGAAACCGTAACAAGATATAATATTTACCGCGATTCCGATGAGGCGCTTATGGCGTATCAGGAGGGCTCGCTCGGTCTTCACAGCGAATGCTTAATCCGCTTCACTAAGGAAGTTGACGGCGAGGTTAAGTCTAAGCTCGTTAAAACAACAGTCGGCAGAGTAATCTTCAACAGACCCGTTCCTCAGGATCTCGGTTTTATTGACAGAAACGACCCTGAGAATATGTTTGAGCTCGAGGTTTCCTTCGTAGTCAAGAAGGGCGGACTCGGCAAGATTGTTGACAGATGTATAAGAAAGCACGGCGTTTCAATCGCCTCCAAGATGCTTGATGAGCTTAAGGCTCAGGGCTATAAGTACTCAACTATCTCGGGTACAACCGTTGCTGTAATTGACGCCCTTATCCCCGAAAAGAAAACTGTATATCTTGCAGAGGCAGAGGAAAAGGTTGAAAGAATTACAACAAGTTACGAATGGGGCGAAATGACTGACGAGGAAAGAAAAGACGCAGTCATCAAGACCTGGGAGGATTGTACCAATAAGGTATCCGATGAGCTTACAGGTAACTTTGACGGAACCCATAACCCGATTCATATGATGGTTGACTCCGGTGCGCGTGGTAGTACGTCACAGCTTCGTCAGCTCGCAGGTATGAGAGGTCTTATCGCAAATACCTCGGGTGAAACCGTAGAGGTACCTATCAGAGCTAACTACCGTGAAGGTCTTAACATTCTTGAATATTTCATCTCCTCGCGTGGTGCGCGTAAAGGTCTTACCGATACGGCGCTTCGTACCGCTGACTCGGGTTATCTTACCCGCCGTCTTGTAGACGTATCTCAGGACGTTATTATCCGCGATAACGATTGCGGCTGTAACGACGGTATTGAGGTTTACGCAATTATGGACGGTAGGCGTGTTCTTGAAAGTCTTGAGGAAAGACTTGTAGGACGATACGCTGTTGAGCCAGTTGTAAATCCGCAGACAGGCGAGGTTATAGTTGATACAGACAGACTCATTACAGATGAGGACGCTGAAAAGATTTCCAAAGCGGGAATTACAACAGTTAAAATCCGCTCGCTCATTACCTGTAAGTCGCATAACGGCGTTTGCTGCAAGTGCTACGGTTCAAACCTTGCGTTTAACGAGCCCGTACAGGTTGGTGAGGCAGTAGGTACAATCGCTGCTCAGTCAATCGGTGAGCCCGGTACTCAGCTTACAATGAGAACTTTCCACACCGGCGGTGTTGCCGGCGGCGAGGATATCACCCAGGGTCTTCCCAGAGTCGAGGAACTCTTCGAGGCGCGTAAACCCAAGCAGCTTGCCATCCTGACCGAAATCAGCGGTGAAGTCAGATTTGAAGAAATCAAGAAGAGCCGCCACGTTGTCGTATTCAATCAGGAAACGGGCGAGGAGAAGAAGTACCTCATTCCTTACGGCGCAAGACTCCACGAAAATATCGTCGAGGGTGCAACCGTAGAGCAGGGACAGGAACTTACAATGGGTTCGAAGAATCCTCACGATGTTCTTGCCATCCTCGGTAAAGAGGCGGTTTATAACTACCTCATCAAGGAAGTACAGTTCTCCTACCGTACGCAGGGTGTTGATATCAACGATAAGCACATCGAGGTTATCGTTCGCCAGATGCTCAAGAAGTGCACCGTTGACGATGCAGGCGACACCGACCTTATCGCAGGTACGATGGTCGACGTCAGCGAGGTTGACGCAGCGAACGAAAAACTCGACAAGAGAATGGCTGTCAGCGACGAGAAACTCAAGAAGGCAACCTACATCCCGATTCTGATGGGTATTACCAAGGCATCCCTTGCGACCGACAGCTTCCTTTCGGCTGCATCCTTCCAGGAAACAACCCGTGTCCTCACTGACGCA
>CAMPAT010000165.1 GCA_946633275.1 uncultured Clostridia bacterium | reverse complement strand
TCGGTACTTCGTATTCGTACGATTACATTACTTCGAGATTCCATATTTCAACGCTTGACGTAAGAGACGAGGACTACGCTCCTATGGCTACAGGCTCGCTTACAAACGGTGTTACTACGCTTGAGATGACTACTGCTTATCAGGCGTTCGGCAATGGCGGTTATTATTATGAGGGCTATGCTTATTACAAGGTAGAGGACTCTCAGGGTAACGTAATTATTGAGAAAACTCCAGACGCCAATAAAGAATCCGCACTCTCAGAAGATACAGCAGGAATTATGAATAAGCTTCTTCAGACTGTTATGACTGAGGGTACAGGTAGATATTATAAGCTAAGTAATATTCAATGTTTTGGTAAAACAGGTACTACTACTGAAAACAAGGACCGTTGGTTCATCGGCGGTACGCCTGAATATATCGGCGGTGTGTGGTACGGTTATGATACGCCTAAAGAAGTTCATTACAACCTCTCATATAACCCGTCGGGCACTCTCTGGAATCTTGTAATGAAGAATATTTACGAGAAGAAGGGCGTCAATAAACGTGAATTTGACGTTCCGGAAGGTATCGTACAGCGTCAGTACAGTTCCGCTAACGGTAAGCTTTGCAAAGGCAGCGGACTTTACGGTTGGTTCGACAAGGATAATCTCCCCGGTAACACAAATATTATCGGCGGAGATAACGATGAGTTTGATAAAAAATCCACTTCCGACAAGTCTAATACTTCAAAGAATAACCAGAAATCCACAACCAGGTCTGCTTCTACTACAAGCACTACTCAGCAGGCAACTACTGAGGCTCCTGTAACTAAAGAAGAAGGCGAATCAGACGCTGAATAAATAAAACTGAACGGAAAATCGATTCTCGGTTTTCCGTTCTTTTAAAAGGATATGTATGAAATTAATGGCTGTTGATTACGGCGACGCCAGAACAGGTGTTGCAATGTCTGACGTAAGAGCATTGCTCGCTTCGCCGTATGATGTTATTAAAGAGACTTATTTGCCGAAGCTCGTAGATAAGCTTGCAGCAATAATTAAAAAAGAGAAACCGGGAAAAGTCGTTATCGGACTTCCTCGTAATATGGACGGTACTTACGGTTACCGCTGCGATGAGTGCAAAGCTCTTGGCGAAGCGCTTGGCAAAAAGTGCAACATTGAGATAGTATATCAAGACGAGCGGCTGACTACTGTTATGGCGCACAATGTATTATCTGACAACAACGTAAGAGGTAAAAAACGTAAGGAAACCGTTGACGCTGTATCTGCAGTTATGATTCTTCAGAGTTATTTAGACAAATGCAGTAATTAACGAATTATCTTTTTAGTACCATTAAATGGTGGTGCTATGAGCTTTAATTTGTTTTCCGTCAGGATAAAATTTGATTTTTCTCTTTTGCTGATTGTTTCGCTTTCGCTTCTTCTTGATTATGGAAGCATTTTGTATTTACTTTTATTTTCTTCACTTCACGAGGCGGGGCACATAATATCGCTGCTGATTCTCGGCGGAAGTATTGACGAGTTGTCGCTTTCGTATTACGGAGTAGGCATTAAGCACTCTTCGTATCTCACGCCACTCAGAGAGATAATTTTTTATCTTAGCGGAGTGACTGTAAATGCTTTGCTTTTTATACTCGGCATTCAGCGTGAGGTCAACTTTGCTCTTGCGCTTATTAATGTTTTGCCCGTCTTTCCGCTCGATGGTGGAAGGGCACTGAAAACAATACTAAGCAGCTTGTTTTCACTTAATGTATCTGATAACGTGCTTATCGCTTTTTCGATAGTGTTTGTTATATTAATAATTACTGCTTCAGCAGTATTTAAAAATATTTCACTTTTACTTATTGCGCTTTATATTGCGTTTTATCTGATTAATAATAAGAGGTTCGTATGATAAAAAAGGAAGTTGAAAAACTCTTACAATATGTCCAAAAGCCTGCGCGTTACACGGGCGGAGAGCTGAATAGCGTTGTCAAGGATAAAGACAGCGTCGATTTGCGTTACGCATTCTGCTTTCCCGATACTTATGAAATCGGTATGAGTCACCTCGGGATGAAAATTCTTTACGGTCTCGTTAATGAACGGGAAGACGCTTGGTGCGAACGAGTTTTTGCTCCTGATACTGATATGGAAGAGCTTATGCGCGAGAATAACGTGCCGCTATTTGCGCTTGAAAGCGGAGATTATATCAAGGCTTTTGATATTATCGGATTTACGCTTCAGTACGAGCTTTGTTACACAAATGTGCTTAATATGCTTGATTTGGCGGGTATTCCTGTGTTTGCTAAAGACAGAAAAGAATTAACGCCCATTATCGCTGTAGGCGGACCTTGTACCTGCAATCCTGAGCCGATATGCGATTTCGTCGATATTATTTTTCTCGGTGAAGGGGAGGAGAGCACAAACGAAGTGCTCGATTTGCTTAAGGAATGCAAGAAAAACGGAGAGTCAAAGCAGGATTTCCTGCTGAAAGCTAAAGACCTTGACGGAATTTATGTGCCCTCGTTTTATGAAGACAGCTATAATGATGACGGTACCCTTAAGGAACTCAAATCTTTAAACGGTGCTCCTGCTAAGGTAAAAAAGACAGTCATTTCTGATATGAACACAGTTTATTATCCGAAAGAATTTGTCGTTCCTTTTATTAACATTGTTTTTGACAGGGCAACTGAAGAAATATTCAGAGGCTGTATTCGCGGATGCCGTTTCTGTCAGGCTGGTTTTATTTATCGCCCTATTCGCGAAAAGAGCGTTGATACGATTAACCGCCAGAGTAAGGCGTTAATTGAGTCGACGGGATATGACGAGCTTTCGCTTTGCTCGCTTTCGACGTCTGACCATAGCGACGTTAATAATATGCTCAACTCTCTTATAGACTGGACAGTAAAAGATAAGATTAATCTTTCACTCCCGAGCTTAAGGGTAGACAACTTTTCAGACGAACTCGTTGATAAGTTGAATAAAGTACGTAAAAGCGGTCTTACCTTCGCTCCTGAAGCAGGAACGCAGCGACTTCGCGACGTTATTAATAAAAACGTCACGGAGGAAGAGGTTATCAATACCTGCAACAAAGCGTTTGATAATGGCTGGACATCTGTTAAGCTGTATTTTATGATGGGACTTCCGACTGAAACGATGGAAGATATCGAGGGCATTGCAGACCTCGGAATGCAAGTCGTTCACGCTTTCGGCAAGAATCCTAATACGAAAGGCTCCGGTGTTCAGGTTTCCATTTCCTGCGCTTCATTTATTCCGAAGCCTTTTACTCCGTTTCAATGGGAGCCTGAGGATAATATGGAATCGCTGAAAGCTAAGCAGAAGCATCTGCTTGAAAGCATCCCCTCAC
>CAMPAT010000164.1 GCA_946633275.1 uncultured Clostridia bacterium | reverse complement strand
CATAGTTCCCATAGGCCACTACGACGGCTTCGGACTTGCAAAGGAAAAAGAGCAGTACGACTTGAGGTATGTACTGTCAGTATTCAAAAGATATCTCAAAAAACAGCAGATGTATGTCCGCATTAACGGCGAAATGCACTACGTTATCGGCGGAATCGGGCTGTCGCACACAGCAGTAGACATAACGGGCACGGACATCAAACCGGGCGATGTCGCAAGCGTCGACATCTCGCCGCTGATGGTAAATCCGAGAATACCGAGAATTTATAAATAAAAAGCAAAACAGGTTGCGTTAGATGTTTTTAACGCAACCTGTTTTTATTCTTCCGCCTGCTCGTCTGCGCGGCGTTTATCCTCTTTTTTCATTTCCTTGCGGAACTTCTTAACACTCTCATTCCAATAGTCATAATCGGGATTTGAGCGTCTGTCCTCAAGGTTAAAATTCTTATTGATATACTTACCCATATAGTCGGTCACTTTGCAGGCACCTTTATAATTAAGGTGATTGCCGTCATCGCGAAACGACTTTTTCATATTAAGTCCTATATCCTCGGTAAAAAGATTAAGGTCAACGAAGTCAGCGCCGTATTTTTCCGCGATTTCAAGCGCCGCGTTGTGCCTCTTAAAATTCCACGAGGTAAGAGTCGGCATTTCCGTAAAAAATATCTTGCAGCCGTGCTCCCGACAAAGCTTAACCATCATATCGAGCTGATGAAGCTTGTTCTTCTGAACAGGCTCTTTTTCATCAGTTTCAAACATATACTGCTCAACCTTTACGTTTTTGTGCGCGCTGAAATACTTATATCCGTGCGAGTTCGGCGTGCGCATATCAAAGTCACGGTTTACGATACTCTTCCACATATCGTGGAAGGTGAAAATCGAAAGCTTATCAAAAATTACAGCCTGGAAATCGTCCGTGTTCGCATAGTTGAAGAAGGAATCGAGCTTCGTATTTTCAGGCTCGGGCGGCTCGTCAACAGTCGAATCATAGAGCATATCGAGCTCAATCATTACAACCTCGGGAGACTGCTTCTTAAATATGTCCTTAAGATAATAATATGACTGAAGCGGCGTCTGATGAGGCGAGCCCATTACCTGACTCGTAATCCCGTATTTTTCCCAAAGCCTTGTAGGGACAAAGCCGGAATAAAGGTCGCTGTTGCCGATTCCGAGGAGCTGAACGCTGTTATCAGGCTCGTAGAAATAAGAATACGTCTTATTAAAATGATTTCTGTAAGCAGTTCCGCCGTTTTTCTTCGTAAACACAGTTACAGACAGTACTTGCATAAGTACTGCCGCAACTAAAGCGAAGGATAGAATTTTAATTAACGTAATAATCTTTTTATTCTTTGTCATATCAGAAATTAGCATAGATTAAATCGACTTTGCCGTAACCCTCGCCGTAAGCACCGAAGATAACAATTACAAACAGGAACGCCATAAAGCCGATGAATTTAACAATAAACGGAAGCTTTGCAATTCTTGCTCTGATATCGATTCCCTTCTCCTGAACGAGACCGAAAACGAACACGATAAACGCGCCGAGAACGATAATAAGGTAATCGTTAATATCAAGGCCGAGTCCGTTATGAGCTCCGGGAAGCATCGCCCTGAGGTTCGGATTTGTGAAGATTGAAACTGCCATTTTGACAGCCTGAGAGAGAGTATCCGCTCTGAAAATGAGCATACCTACATTGACGACAACAAACGTTCTGAGCATCTGAAAAATGCCAAACGGCTTTGACGTTCTGTCGATATGAAGCTTCTCACACAGCTTGCGGAAAAGCGGCTCGAGGAACATCGCAATCATCATAAGCACATAGTAATAAAGTCCGTAAACTATGTATTTCCAGCCTGCGCCGTGCCAGAAGCCGTTTGCAAACCAGACGAAGAACAGCGCAACGGCTGTCGGGATAAGGTTTGCATAATACGGGCTGAACTTCGCTCTCGCCTTCTTGGAAGCGTTCATAAACGGCTTCGAGAACGAAATAGGATAGAAGATATAATCTCTCAGCCACGCACCGAGTGTGATATGCCATCTCTGCCAGAACTCGTTAATGCTCTTTGCGAAGAACGGACGGGTGAAGTTTTCAGGCAGCTTAAGTCCCATAGTCTCGCCGAGACCGCACATAACGTCCATTACGCCCGAGAACTCGCAGTAAAGCTGGAGTGTGTAGAAAAGTATCGCAGCGCCTACTACAACGCCCGAATACTTATTGCTGTTATCAAAAACGATATCAACGAATTCCGCTGCTCTGTCAGCAATTACAACCTTCTTGAACAGACCCCACATAATACGCTCTGCGCCGTAGACGAAGTCTGACGGATTGAAGCGCTTGCCCTCCTGGAGCTGAGTTCCGAACTGGTCGTATCTCGCAAAAGGACCTTCGACAATCGTAAGGAAAAACGCGAGATAAAGACCAACGCGAAACGGGTTTTTCTGCGCTGCGTACTTGCCCGAATGGACGTCGATAAGATAGCTGACAGCCATCATCGTATAAAAAGATATACCAAGCGGCTGAACTATATTTACCTCGCCGATTTCTGTACCGAAAAGGCTGTTCGCCGTACCGATAAAGAAGTTTGTATATTTACTTACGAGCAGAAGCGAAAGCGTGAGAACTACGCCCAGCGCGAGCACCCACGACTTATATCGGGAGTATTTTGCTTTAAGAGCTTTACGTTGTGCTTTTTCAAGCCCTTTACGCTTTGATTTAAACGACGCGTTAAGCTTATCTATCCACAGTCCCGCGCCCCACACGATAAGCGTGGCGAGGATAAGCGACACGATATGTCCCTTTGACGAAATGAAATAGAATACGTACGAGCCTGCAAGAAGCACGCACCATTTCGCTTTCTGCGGAAAGATGATATACAGCAGATACGTTATACCGAAATAAAGTATAAAAAACGCGAAGGAGGTATAACTAATCATAAATTAGTCCTCGTCTTCAAGTCTTTCAATCATAGCTTTAATTGCCGCAACTGTGCCGAAATTCTCAGGCATAATATCGCGCGCTGTGATATCTACGTCAAATTCATCGCTGAGCTCTGCAACAAGCGCAACGATTGCCATTGAATCAAGCACCTTATCATCGAGAAGCTTAGTGTTCTCGTCAATAGCAACGCCCGGCTTGATTTCCTTAATAATTTCAATAATTCTTTCCATAACATAACTCTCCTGTAAGTTAGTTTATTTTGCTGTTACTTCCGCCTTGATTGCCTTGCGGTCAATCTTGCCGTTCTGATTATGAGGAAGCGTGCGCATTTTAACAAGTCTGTTCGGCATAAGATAAGCGGTAAGCTTTTTTGAAAGCTCCTCCATTATCTGCTCCTCGCTCGTTTTCTT
>CAMPAT010000163.1 GCA_946633275.1 uncultured Clostridia bacterium | reverse complement strand
TACGTCATCTGCGCGACCTCGGAAATACTCTGATTGTAGTAGAGCACGACGAGGACACAATGCGCGCTGCGGATTATCTCGTAGATATCGGACCCGGCGCAGGCGTACACGGCGGCGAGCTTGTTGCCGCAGGAACTCCCGAAGAAGTTATGGCGTGCGAGCGCTCAATTACGGGACAGTATCTCAGCGGCAAGCGAATAATTCCCGTGCCTGAAAAGAGGCGTGCGGGAAACGGCAAAAAGCTTACTGTTTTCGGTGCTGCAGAAAACAACCTCAAGAACCTCGACGTCGAGATACCGCTCGGAAAATTCGTTGCAGTAACAGGCGTTTCAGGCTCGGGCAAGAGCTCGCTTGTCAATGAAATCATATACAAACACCTTGCAAACAAGCTTAACCACGCAAAGAAGCACACGGGAAAGTTTTCATCAATCAAAGGGCTTGACGCCCTCGACAAGGTAATCGACATTGACCAGTCGCCTATCGGAAGAACTCCGCGTTCAAATCCTGCGACATACACGGGAGTATTTAACGACATCCGCGATTTATACGCGACAACAAGCGACGCGAAGAAAAAAGGCTTCAAGGCAAACCGCTTTTCGTTCAACGTCAAAGGCGGACGATGCGAGGCGTGTCAGGGCGACGGTATAGTTAAGATTGAAATGCACTTTCTCGCCGACGTATATGTACCTTGCGAGGTCTGCGGAGGCAGGAGATACAACCGAGAGACGCTTGAAATCAAGTTCAAGGGTAAGAGCATTTTCGATGTGCTCGAAATGACTGTTGACGAGGCTCTCGAATTCTTCGAAACTCACCCGAAAATTGCGCGCAAGCTCAAGACGCTTCAGGAGGTCGGTCTCGGCTATATCAAGCTCGGTCAGCCTGCTACAACGCTTTCAGGCGGTGAAGCACAGAGAGTTAAGCTCGCAACAGAGCTTGCAAAGCGCTCGACGGGCAAGACTATCTATATTCTCGATGAGCCGACAACGGGACTTCACACGGCGGACGTTTCGCAGCTTCTCACAGTCCTCGGCAAGCTTGCTGACGCAGGAAACACCGTAGTTGTAATCGAGCACAATCTCGACGTTATAAAATGCGCCGACCATATCATCGACCTCGGACCTGAAGGCGGCAAGGGCGGCGGAAAGATTGTTGCCGAAGGCACACCCGAAGAGGTGGCAAAAGTCAAGAAGTCATATACAGGACAGTATCTCGCAAGAATACTCAAATAATTATTGATTTAATAATATTAATTTGTTATAATATATAGAATCAATTTCAGGAGCAGAGCTATGGTACGAAATGCACGCAGGTTAATAAGCGTACTTCTCGCTGTCATTTTATTGGCGGTGACTTTTTCATCGTGCTCCTCAAAAGATAAGATGATTGACTTCATTTATCCGTTTTCCGACGAAGTAAACAGCTTTGACCCTCAGGTTGCAGGAACTACGGATGAATATCTTATTATTGAAAACACATTTGAAGGTCTCATAAGAATGGACGACGAAGGCAAGATTCAAAAAGGCGTTGCGGACTCCTGGGAAATCAGCGACAACGGGCTTGACTACGTTTTTCATCTGAAAAAAGGACTCAAATGGAACATCAACACGGAGAAATACACCGAGGGCGATAAAAAGGGAGAATTCAAGGACGAGCGGCTTACAATGCTCGGCAAGGAGTTTAATCCCGACATCACGGCGCACGATTTCGTATTCGCGCTCAGACGCGCTGCGTCGCCTGAAACGGAATGTCCCCTCTTCTCTCTCATCTCATCAATCAAAAACGCAAACTCCGTACACAGCGGCAAGATGAACAGGGAGCTTCTCGGAGTGTCGGCAAGCGATGACTACACGCTGAAGATTACTCTTGCTTATCCTGACAGCTCATTTATGGAAGCGCTCACGAGCGCTGCGGCAATGCCGTGCAACGAGGAATTCTTCAACGCAACAAAAGGCAGATACGGACTGATGACAAAGTACACACTTTTTAACGGACAGTTCTATCTAAGCCAGATTCTTGAATCCTCATATCTTCTCAAGAAAAACGACTACTATCTCGGCGAATTCCCCGCAAGCGCAAAGGAGCTTACGCTGAAAATCACCGACGAGGATGACAAGACAGTCGACAAGCTTATCTCGGGTTACTACGACGCGGCTTTCATCCAGGGCACAGACAGCGAAAAGATACTTAAAAGCGGCGCTCTTACGACTAAGCCGTACAACAACACAACCTGGGCGCTCAGATTCAATACAAACAGCGTAATTTTCTCAAACAAAACTATGCGTAAAGCGTTTTGTCTCGGAGTTCAGCGCCCTGAAAAATTTGACGAGGAGTATCTCAGCTCCGCTCAGGCTATCGTTCCGCTATCGTGCAAAATCGGCGCAAACAACGCTGTCGACGCGATGGGCGCGACAGTCGCAGCGCAAAATCAGAAGGAAAGCATTAAGCTTTGGAAAAAAGGGCTAAAGACCTTTGACATAAGCGATTTTACAATTAAAATCATTACAACGCCCGATATGGAGAACGCACTCAAGGAAATCCTGCAGGGCGTTCAGAGCGGTATCGGCACAGTAGTACGCAACGACGACGGCGACAAGATTTATACTGTCTTTGAAGTTGAAACTTTGACTGAAAGCGAGATGAATACGGCTATCGTCAAGGGCGAATATGATATTGCAATGTGTCCGTTCAGAGCTAATTCCGACTCGGCGACCTCATTTTTACGCAGCGTCGAGCAGAGCGCAGGCGGCTTCAGCAAAAAGAAGCTTGATAAAGCAATAGTAAACTGCGAAAAATCCTCAGACATCAGCTACAAATCTAAGTTCCTGCGCGAAGCTGAAGGCGTTATCATTGGCTCATACGCGCTGTATCCCGTTATATATGAAACGGGTTACTACGTTGAAGCAAAGGGCGTCGAGGGCGTACAGTTCCATATGGGAACGGGACGCGTAAGCTTCGTTAACGCAACAAGGAAAGAATAATGAAACCAAACGTAAAAAACAAAGCGCTTTGCGTCACCTTTTGGGTGCTGACTGCAATTTGCTTTGCAATAATCTTTTACTTTTCGTCCTGTACTGCGGATAGCTCCGCTCAGCAGAGCGCTTCTATACTTGATTTCCTATACGCAGTATTCGGCGAGAACAGGGCGACAGATTTTATCGTAAGAAAAAGCGCGCACTTCCTTGAATTCACAGGCACAAGCCTGCTTATGAGCGCAGCTTTCTACTACACATACGGCAAAAACAGAATTTACCTGCCGATAATATTCACTTCGCTTTACGCCGTAACTGATGAAGTCCATCAGATATTTGTAAGCGGCAGGTCGTGCGTATTCCGCGACTGGGCAATCGACACGCTCGGAGCGG
>CAMPAT010000162.1 GCA_946633275.1 uncultured Clostridia bacterium | reverse complement strand
GGTTGCAACCGTGGCTCTCAATGCCTCTCTTATCCGACTCAAGAAGAACGTCAGTACACATTTTTGCCTCTTCTCTCGGCACTCCGTAGCCTTCAAAAGCGTCAGTTACGAAGTCTGTGATAAGTCCCCATGGACATACTACTTTTGGCATATTTATATCTCCTTTTACATTTATTGTTAATATTATAACACACTCAAAAAAATATTCAAGGAATAATTACACAAATACACGTCTTCCATAAATCTATACAAAAAAAACCGCGCATTATTGTGCTTTTGCACTATCAAAAAAGCCCGGCTTCACAAGCCGGGCACAGTAATTATAAGTGATAGATTAAATCGTCGCTCTTGCGCATAAAGATAAATATACCGATTGCAAGAGTAATAAACGCAGAAGCGGTGCCGAACGCAAGGAGCTTCCAGCTCATCGGAATACCATACAGCACGCATTGTCTGAACAGCTCTATCATAGAATAAAGCGGATTAATCTTAATCGTATAAATAATCCACTTTGTCTCAATTCGCTGGAGCGGATAGAGAATAGGAACCATATAGAGCAGAAGACGGGTAAGAACGTCCCAGATGTACTCAATATCCTTAAAGTAAACATTCAGCACAGCGAGGATAAGACCCACGCCTGTTGAAAATACAAGGATAAGGAACATAGGCACAAAACAAAGTATTGCGCGCCAGGTCAGCATAAGAGCGTGACCGTTGCTGATACCCGATACCTTAAAGAATACCCATACAAAAATTAGGCAGAGTATGGAAATCGCGAAGGTTACGAAAGTCGAGAATATCGACGAAAGAGGATACATATACTTAGGTACATATACCTTCTTAATAATAGCTGCATTTCGTCTGAACGACGTCATCGCCTGTTTTGTTGCCGAATTAAAGAAGTCGAAGAGCAAACGTCCTGTAAAAAGGAATACGGGATAGCAGATAACGTGCTTGTTGCTCTTACCGAACAGTCCGCCGAATACCACCGACAATACCACCATATTTAACAGCGGCTGTAAGAAGCTCCAGAATATACCCAACCACGAGTTTCTGTATTTAAGGCTGATGTTCTTACGCGTAAGTTCAAAGAGCAGATTCTTATACTTCTTGAACATATCAACGCCGTGAGAAATCTCCCTACTGGCTGATTTAGTGCTCATTTAAACACCTCACAACATTAGTTATGTCTATTTAGAATATGTGCATTATAGCACATTGTATTTATTTTTGCAAGTATGACGTTTTTTGCCGAAATTTATCGGATAATCACGACTTCATAAAATCAGCAATAGTGAGCGCCGTTTTGCGCGCAGACATACTTCCGTCGACGGTCAAATCGGCTGCAGCCTCGTACTTCGGGCGGCGCTCGTCATAAAGCGCCCTCGCCTTATCAATATCCTGAAACAGCGGACGATTTGTATTTTCGCCAATACGCTCGCAGATAATATCAAAGTCAGCGTCGAGGAAAACTATTCTTCCCCCTTTTCTGAGCGCTTTTGCATTTCTTTCAAACGTAACAGCTCCGCCGCCCGTCGAGATAACGGTATTTTTAAGCTCGGCAGTTTCAAGGCAGACCTCGTGCTCAAGGTCGCGGAAAAAGTCCTCGCCGTATATCTCAAAAATTGCTTTAATCGGTATTCCCTGCTTCTTCTCGACAAGTTCGTCCGTGTCTACAAAACGCCTGCCCGTAATCTTAGCAAGCTCCTTGCCGACGACAGTCTTGCCGCTGCCCATAAAGCCGCATAGTATGATATTGTTCACTTCGTTTCACTCCGTTTCACATAGCTTCAAGCCTCAAGCTTCAAGCTTTCGGGCGAGCTCCGCCCGCGCCCGATTATATTGTTTGAGCGCAGCGAGTAACAACAAGCCTGTAGCTTGCAGCTCGTAGCTCAAAGCTGTTTGATAATGCCGTCCACAATCGCATTATCAAACTTCACGCCGTTCCATATTTCCTCTGCTACAGCGGCCTGCCACACGAGCATTGAGAGTCCGTTAACGCCCTTCACACCTGCTTCACGCGCGTATTTAAGAAGCAGCGTTTCCTCAGGATTATATACCGCGTCAAATACGGCGCCCGCCTTCTCCACAATCTCCCTCGGGAGAGGGCTCTCGTCGACATTCGGGAACATTCCGACAGGCGTTCCGTTAATAATCAAATCGTACTCTCCGCCGACAGTCGACAGAGTAATAATTCGGCAATCCTTCTTCGTTTTTTCTTTAAGCTCCTTTTTGATAGCAAGCGCGCTTGCCGCATTTCGCGCCGCAATAGTAACGTCAGCTCCGTGCAGCACGCTCTCAAACGCAAACATTCTGCTTACGCCGCCGCTGCCCAGGACAAGGACTCTGCCGCCGAGCTTGATTCCGGCGCCCCTGAGCGCACGGAGGAAGCCCTCGCAGTCAGTATTGTAACCTGTGCTCCTGCCATTTTCGTTCTTAACGGTATTAACAGCGCCGAAAAGCGCCGCCTTCTTATCAAGCTTATCAAGAAGCGGAATAATCGCCGTTTTATGAGGAATAGTTACATTATAGCCGTCAAGCGATTCCAACTTCTTCTGACTCTTCTCGCTCCCCAGATTTTCAGGCTTAATCTCATATACGGAATAAGCGCCAAAAACGCGCGATGACTCCATAAGACGTTTATGAATATCAGGGCTTTTTGTATGACCGAGCGGATATCCAATCAGCCCGAACTTTTTCTCGTCCATTTTTTCACCTCAAAAAATGTATTGACAAATACAGGAAAAATTTATAATATGATAATAACACATAAATCATTTAATCACAATAAATTTTTAAGGAGCATTTATATGATTTTTGATGAAGTTAAAGAAATATTGGCTGAACAGCTTGACGTAAATATTGATGATATCGAAATCAACTCGAGTCTTTCCGACGACCTCGGAGCTGACTCGCTTGACGCAATCGACATCGTAATGACTGTCGAGGACCAGTACTCAATTGAAGTCCCCGACGAGGTTATTAAGTCTATTAAAACTGTCGAGGATATAGTCTCGTTTATTGAAAGTAATATTGATTAATATAAGAGCCGAGAGGCTCTTTTTGCTATAGCGATTTGTTAAAATAGACAAATTAATTAAGTATATTTCGTCTACTTTAATAATTGAACGGAAACTGAAAAAATAGTAAAATATAAGTTAGGAGTATTATTGCTTCTAACTTTATATTTTTTAGAGGCAAGTATATAAAGGAGTTAAAATTATGTCAGAAAAGTTTGTTATGGCACTCGACCAGGGTACCACAAGTTCCAGAGCAATTATCTTCAATAAACGAGGTGAAATCGTATCAAAAAGCCAGAACGAATTCACGCAGTATTATCCTCAAAACGGTTGGGTTGAGCACGACCCGAAT
>CAMPAT010000161.1 GCA_946633275.1 uncultured Clostridia bacterium | reverse complement strand
CGAAACGGGAAGCCGCTCAATCTTCGCAAATGCTTTTCTGCGCATATCGCGTACTACGTTAAATGTGATTTTATTATTGCAGGCGTTCATTATCCATTGCGACAGAGCGCAAACGCCGATAATGGCGCACACCTTAACAAGCACATCAAAAAGCGAAGCAAAATCGACGTTACCCTTGCCGATTATTAAGTCGATACCGCGTCCGAGTAGAATCGGGACGTAAAGCGCGCCGAGCGAGCTTACGAGCGCGAAAATAACGGACGCACCGACATAAAATCTATATTTTGATACAAGAAGAAGGACTCTCTTAATAATAGTCTTATTACTCATCACTTGTCCTCCTTTACATACTTATATGCGTCGTCGAACTGCGATGAATATATTTCACGGTAAACCTCGCAAGAGCGAAGAAGCTCGTCGCTTGTGCCCATTCCTACGCATTTTCCGTCGTCGAGGACAATTATTTTATCAGCCGTGAGAATTGAAGAGCAGCGCTGAGAAACAATAAAAAGCGTCGGCTTATAATCAAGCTCAAGAATTGCCTTTCGCATTGCGCGCTCAGTCGCAAAGTCGAGCGCAGAGGCGCTGTCGTCAAGGACAATTATTTCAGGTCTGCCGACTACTGCGCGCGCGACGGAAAGCCGCTGCTTCTGTCCGCCGGAAAGGTTTGCGCCGCCCTGCTCGAGGACTGTATCAAGTCCGTCCTTTTCATAAACAGCGTCATAAATCTGCGCAACGCGAAGCGCAAAATCAATGTCGCTGTCGGAGGCGTTTTCGTCGCCCCACCTGATATTATCACGCACCGTACCGCTGAAGAGCTCCGGTTTCTGCAGAGCAAAACCGATTTTTCTCTGAAGCTCATCGTCCGAATATGAAGCAACATCGCGACCGTCAACAGTAACCGTACCCTCAGTCGCGTCATAAAAATGCGCGATAAGATTTACGAGCGAGGATTTTCCGCTTCCCGTTGAACCGATAACGCCTACAACCTCGCCTTTATCGGCGGTAAAGGAAATGTCGCTGAGACTCTCCTCACCTGCTCCGTTATAAGTCAGAGAAACCGAGTCAAACTTAACGGCGCAGGAATCCTTCTTTTCATAATCATCAGACGAATTAAGAGTGTTTTCAACCTCGAGCACATTCGCAATACGCGAAGCTGAAGCGAAGCCCTTAGTCACCGTAACAATAAGATTGGCAAACTTAATGAGCTCAACTAAAATCTGGCTCATATAGTTATAAAGTGCAACTACATTTCCCTGCGTCATTCTGCCTGAATTCACTTCTACAGAGCCGTAGCGGATAAGAACAATTATGCCGAGATTAATAATAACGAAAGTGAGTGGATTCATCAGCGCGGAAATTCTGCCTGCGACGCGCTGAAGGTGCGCAAGGTAATTATTTCTGCGGTTGAAACGTTCATATTCATTCTGCTCATTTGTAAAAGCTCTGATTACTCTCGCGCCGTTCAGATTTTCGCGCGTGATGAGAGTAACCTCGTCGAGAGTCGACTGGACAGCCTTATACTTCGGTACTGTTACATTCATAATAATGAATACTACAATACTCAGAAGAATTATAACAGCAAGAAAAATAAGTCCTGCCCTGACGTCGATAAACATAACCATCACAAATGCGCCGACTACAATAAACGGAGAGCGCAAAAAAAGGCGAAGCACCATATTAACTCCGTTTTGCGCCTGGTTAATATCTGTCGTAATACGTGTAATAAGAGTTGAGGTGCTGAGCTTATCAATTTCGCTGAAGGAAAAGGACTGAATTTTCTCAAAAAGTGCGTGGCGCAGCTTCGTTGCAAATCCTGTCGCAGCTCTCGCGGCAAAATATTGCGCGCTGATTGCCGCAGTCATTCCGACAAAAGCAAGAAGTACCAGCACAGCCGAACGTGAATATACCACTCCCGTATTTTCAGCTCTGATACCCTCATCAATAATTGACGCCACTACAAGCGGCACAATCAGCTCAAAGCTCGCCTCGAGCATTTTAAAAAGCGGGGCGAGCAGGCATTGAAGTTTATAATCTTTTAAATAAACGAGTAATCTTTTCATAACTTAATCAAAAAGTACTGTACTGAAATATCTCTCTCCTGTGTCAGGGAGCACCGTTACTACGGTTTTACCCTTACCGAGACGACGCGCGAGACGAATTGCGGCAGCAACGTTTGAGCCGCTCGAGATACCGCACATAATGCCCTCTTCGCTTGCAAGACGACGCGCGGTTTCAATAGCCTCGCTATCGGAAATTACACAAATATTATCGTAAATATTAGTATTAAGATTCTCAGGGATAAGACCGTCGCCGATACCCATCTGAAGATGTGTTCCGACAGAACCGCCGCTGAGAATTGCGGCGTTTGACGGCTCAACAGCCCAAATATTAATACCGGGGTTCTGGCGCTTAAGCACCTCGCCGATACCGCTAATGGTTCCGCCCGTACCGACGCCGCTGCAAAAGCCGTGGATTTCGCCGTTAACCTGCTCCAAAATCTCCGTGGCAGTATAGTAAATATGTGCCTTCGGATTATCGGGATTATCAAACTGCGACGGGATAAACACTCTGCTGTCCTCGCGTGCCATACGAAGCGAAGTCTGGATACACTCCTCAATACAAGCGCCGATGTCGCCGTCGTCGTGGATGAGAACGACCTCAGCACCGTAATTCTTAATAAGCTTGCGGCGCTCCTCAGATACGGAATCGGGCATAATAATCTTAACCTTATATCCCATTACTGCGCCAACGAGCGCAATTCCTATTCCCTGGTTGCCGCTCGTCGGCTCGACTATAATTGAGTCCTGATTAATCTTTCCGTTTTTTGCGGCGCTTTTTAGCATATTATACGCCGTTCTTGTCTTAATCGAGCCGCCTATATTAACGCCCTCGTATTTAACAAGAATTTCCGCGTCGTCGGGACCTGTCATTTTATTAAGTCTAATCATCGGCGTATGACCGATTGCGTCAAGAATTGTATTACAAATCATAGTATTCCCTCTTCATATAGTTTCGCTGTTATTATATATACTAAATAATTATATGTCAATTATTATATTTAGTGAGGGAAAGATATTTATCGTGTTGCGATAAATTTTTATTGACTTTTCGTTCCTACAATGATATATTAAAGACGTAAGGAACGGAGGGTAAATATGAAAAAACGCACGATAGAAATAATGATAAAGATAGTAATAATACTTCTTGCTCTTTCAGGACTGCTATGCTGTGTGCTGATGAGAAGAATACTCGGATTTATTCTTCCCGGATTCAGCCCTATGACTCACAGAATGTGGCTGATGTCACTATACATCTGCGCTGTTCCCTGCTTCGTATCGCTCATACCTGCGTGGCTTATCGCAGGATATAT
>CAMPAT010000160.1 GCA_946633275.1 uncultured Clostridia bacterium | reverse complement strand
AATGATATTATTTTTTCTTTTCCAGTACTCACTTATTTCCTTTTCATATTTAGCGTATTTTTTGTAGTCCTTATTATCGAGCGCTGCTTCGGCTGCGCTTATTTTAATATTCATATTGCTGTAAAAATCGTGAATATATATCTGCTCAGCGGTGCACATAACTGCAGCAAGCGCGAGGAATATTACTGCAAACCAAATTCTTTTCACTTACTTTTTATCCTTCTTTATCATATAAGTTTTGCCGTCTTCTTCAAGAGTAAGGAGCATAATATCATCGCTTTTTACTCCGAGAACAGCGGAGATAACCTCGATTTTGTTTTGATTGACCTCGTTATTTGCAAAATAGCTCGTAACAGGCTTTGAATCCATTATTATAGGTATAGGCACGCTCGACGAGTCTTCCTTTTTCTGTACAGTAAGAGTGCCGTTTGTTTCGACTATTGCGTTGCTGACTTGAGATATGTCAAAAACGTCCTTTTGCCTTAATGCGTCGAGCATGTCATCAACCGTGAATCTTAGTTTCCTGAGCGCGCTTTGTTGCAGCTTTCCGTCCTTGATTACAAAAACGGGTCTGCCTTGCAAAAGATTCCTGAATCTCAGCGATTTCATCGAAAGAGCGGACTCAATTATTTCAAGACTGATGAATATCATAATCGGTATTATAGAGGTTGAAAGCGGTATTGCGTGCTCCTGCAGAGGCATTGTTGCGACGGCGGAAATGAGAATAGTTATTACGAGCTCCTGCGGCTTCAGCTCTCCGACCTGGCGCTTGCCCATAATGCGTACTGCCGCTATTACGAAGAGATAAATTATTATTGAACGAATCAGAGTAACTGTCATTTTATCACCAAGTATAGTGTGCATAAATAGCGGCGCGCTATACATAATATTATCGGTGATTTGATGAGAATTTTTGATAACTATGAGTTCACGAGAGACAGCCTTAAGAGCGATTTTAAAGATTGCTCGGATTTTTTAATCCGCGAGGTGTATTCGGGCGGCAGAAGAACGCTCTTTTGCGCGTTTGACGGACTTGTAGATACAGTCGCGCTCAGCCATAGTATTACAGAGCCGATACTGCGCGACCGCGCAGTTTTTGAAACTCCGCAGCAGCAGCTTGAGCATATTAAAACATCTGTCGCAGGAGCGGCTGAGATGGTTGAGACGGAAACTTTTGAAGAGCTTGAAAGCCTTTTGATGAGCGGTTTTATCGCAGTATATGTTGAAGGGTGCAAAACTGCTCTCGCCTTCGGTGTTCAGGGCTGGAACAGGCGCAGCACGGACGAGCCGACCAATGAAGCTATGGTGAAGGGCGCGAAGGAATGCTTTGTCGAGGTGTTAAACGATAATAAGGCGCTTGTCAGAAAACGCCTTAAAACGCCAAAGCTTAAAATGCGCCAGCTTATGCTCGGAAGCGAGGCGAAAACGCCCGTCGTTATCGCATATATCGAAGGCAGAGCCTCGATGGAAGATGTAGAAGAAATTGAGCTGCGCCTTAAGAGCGCACCGCTCGAAAACGTGCCTGATTTCGGCGTCCTTTCTGAATATCTTGCGCAGGGAGTGCGTTCGTTTTTTACAACGGTAGGGAATACTGAGCGCCCGGATGTGTTTTCCTCAAAACTTATGGAGGGCAGAATTGGCGTTATGACGGAGGGTACTCCGTTTGCGCTTTACACTCCGTATCTCTTCAGCGATAATTTTTCTTCTCTCGATGATTACAACAATCCGCCTTATTATTCGTCGTTTATCAGACTGCTTAAGATTTTCGCATTTGGCATTTCGACCTTTTTGCCTGCGCTTTATGTTGCAATCGGCTCCTTCCACCAGGAGATGTTCCCGACGCCGCTCTTGTACCTTGTCGCGACGAGCGAGGAGACCACTCCGTTTCCGCTCCTCGTAGAAGCGGTTATTATCCATATTCTTTATGAAATAATGCGCGAAGCAGGATTGCGCCTGCCTAATACAATCGGTCACGCCGTTTCGATTATCGGAGCTATAGTAATCGGCGAAGCGATGGTGACAGCAGGAATAATAGGGGAGCCTATGCTCGTCGTCGTGGCGCTTACTGCGATTGCTTCATACGTCGTTTATCCGCTTTATGAGAGCGTTGCGGTTATGAGACTTGTTTTTATAGTTATAGCAGGCTTTTCGGGGATATACGGGCTTGTCCTTTCTGCGTCTGCGCTGTTCGTAAATGTGTTTTCAATATCCTCCTTCGGCGTTCCCTATACGGCTCCCGTAGTGCCGCTCACCATGCGTTCGCTCGGAGATACGCTGATTCGTCAGAATTGGAAGAAGCTCGCGCCGCGCCGTGTAAGAATTAAGGAACTGGAGGGTACTTCCGATGAGTAATGCTCGCGTTAATCAGATTTCATCGGGTCAGCTTGCCTGCGTGTTGATTGTTTTTCGCCTGTCTACTCTCGTGCTTTCAAAGTCAGTAGCATATACTCAGCTTTTTGCCGAAATCTTATTAACACTTGCGCTGTCGGCTGTAGCTTTCATAGCTTATAAAAAAAGCTTTTATCCTGCGAAAAACTTTCCTGTTTATGTCACGTGCGCGCTACTGTTTTCGCTTGTGTTCCTTGACGTTATGCAGTATTTTAAGTTTACTTCGGGAGTTGGTTCATCTGACGTTCCGCTGTGGGTTACAGCCGTGCTGCTCGCTGTGTTTACTCTGTATTCAGGAGTCCTCGGTACAGAAGCCGTCTCGCGCTTTTGCGTAGTTTCCGTAGTTGTGGCGGCGCTGTTTATATTGCTCCTTACAGTTACTAATATTGCTGATGTAAGATATGATTTTTTTGTTGCAAATCAGAATGAAAGAATTAATGGTTTTTCTCTTTTGAAGTGCTTTGACGTGTCGCTGATTTTTCTGCTTCTTGCTCCCGATACTGCAAAAAAACAGGGCAGGGCGCTCGCCTTCGGAACGCTCATTCCGTATGCTGCATACGCCGTAATTATTATGCTCTGCAGAGCAGTTCTCGGCAAAACGGCAGGTATATATAAGTTCCCCGTTTTTGCACTCTTTCAGCTTGCCGAAGCAGGCGATTTTAACAAACTTGACATTATGTATGTCACCTTGATTTTGTTGCTGCTGTTCTGCGAAATTTCGCTTACTGTCAGCCTGTTTTCAAGGCGCATTAAAAAGCAGGTGAAGAAATGAAAAAAATTAGAGTACCATTAGTCGTAATCCTTGTTGCCGCAACGCTTTCAGCCTGCTCAGGAAGCGAACGCCTAACGCATATGACAATCGTGCAGGGCGTGGGTATTGATACCTGCCGAGAGGGTACTGAGGTTACCCTTCAGTACCTTGATTTGAATAAAGGAAACGGCAAAAACGACGTCATTTCCTCTAATATTACTGCAACTGTATCCGCCCGGGGTG
>CAMPAT010000159.1 GCA_946633275.1 uncultured Clostridia bacterium | reverse complement strand
AATGCGAATAGTCGATATCATATATTCGCTACCTGATATGCTTATGGTTATCCTGCTTTCGGCAGTATTTAAGTTAACGCTTACGCCCGTAATACAGGGAACTGTGCTTGAAAGCATAGGCGCAAATATTATCAGCTTGTTTATTGTATTCGCGCTTTTGTACTGGGTAAGTATGTCTCGTCTTATCAGAGGTCAGATTCTTTCCCTCAGAGAGCAGGAATACGTTCTTTCTGCTCAGGCGACGGGCGCGAAGGGTAAGTGGATTATCACAAAACACCTTATCCCTAACTGTATCAGCGTAGTTATTATTTCAGCTGCGCTTCAGATTCCGTCTGCTATTTTTACTGAGAGCTATCTTTCTTTCCTCGGACTTGGTGTTAACGCGCCAATGCCGTCGCTCGGCTCTCTCGCTTCAGAAGCCCTTAACGGACTTACAAGTTATCCTTACAGATTAATAATTCCGGCAATCATTATCTCATTGATAGTGCTTAGCTTAAACCTCTTCGGCGACGGTCTCAGAGACGCTTTCGACCCGAAGCTTAATGACTAAGGGAGGCAAGTTATGGCACTTTTAGAAGTTAATCATCTTAAAACATCATTTTTCACCGACGCAGGTGAAGTCAGAGCCGTTAATGACGTATCTTTTTCGCTCGATAGGGGAAAGGTGCTCGGTATTGTTGGTGAATCAGGTTCCGGTAAATCAGTTACAGCATATTCTGTTCTCCAGATTCTTGCCTCGACAGGTAAGATTGTCGGCGGTTCAGTTAAGCTTGACGGACAGGAACTTGTCGGCGCTGACGAAAAGGTTATGAAAACAGTCAGAGGTAATAAGATTTCAATTATCTTCCAGGACCCGATGACTTCACTTAATCCTACATATACAATCGGCAGACAGCTTATTGAAGCTATTATGCTTCATACGGACCGTGACCGTAAGCAGGCTCACGAACGCGCTATAGAAATGATAAGGCTCGTTAACATTAACGAACCCGAGAAGAGAATGAAGCAGTATCCGTTTGAGCTTTCAGGCGGTATGCGCCAGAGAATTATGATTGCGATGGCTCTTGCGTGCGAACCGGATATTCTTATTGCCGATGAGCCGACTACAGCGCTTGACGTAACAATTCAGGCTCAGATACTTGAGCTTATGACAAATCTTCAAAAAGAGCTCGGCATGGCAATTATTATGATTACTCACGACCTCGGCGTTGTTGCTCAGATGTGTGATGAAATCATTGTAATGTATGCAGGCTCAATTTGTGAGCAGGGAACGGCTGACGAAATCTTCTATAATCCTTGCCACGAATATACAAAAGGACTTCTTCGTTCTATTCCGACTACGGATACAGCAGGAAAGAAGCTTCAGCCGATTACCGGTACGCCCATTGACCTGCTTAATATGCCTAAGGGATGTCCGTTTGCTCCAAGATGTGATAATGCAATGAAAATCTGTATTCATCATCGCGCAGAGCGGATGAAGATTAATGATAATCACGCGGCTTCTTGCTGGATGAATATCAAAAACGGACTTGACAGCGGAGAAATTGTAATTGACGAGGAAGGCGGTGAAGCAAATGAGTGAAAATAAACCGCTTATTGAAGTAAAGAACTTAAAACAGTATTTCCCAATCAGCACAGGCTGGTTCCGCTCTAAACCGCTTAAGGCTGTTGACGGCGTATCGTTTACTATTAATAAGGGTGAGACGCTCGGTCTTGTTGGCGAGTCAGGCTGCGGCAAGACTACTGTCGGAAGAACATTGCTTCACCTTTACAAGCCTACCGACGGCGAAATATGGTATGACGGCAAGCAGATTAAGTCTCGCTCGGATATTAAAGAATTCCGTAAGAAAGCTACTATGGTATTCCAGGACCCGTATTCTTCTCTTAATCCGAGGATGACGGTTTCCGATATCATCGGTGAACCGCTTGATGTTCATAAACTCTACAAGGACAAGAAAGAACGTGAAGAAAAGATTCTTCAGTTTATGGATTACGTCGGTCTTAATAGTGAACACGCTTCGCGTTATGCTCATGAGTTTTCAGGCGGACAGAGACAGAGAATCGGTATTGCCCGTTCTCTTGCCGTAAATCCTGACTTTATCGTGTGCGATGAACCTGTATCAGCGCTCGACGTATCAATCCAGGCTCAGGTTATTAACATGTTTGACGAGCTTCAGGATAAGCTCGGCCTTACATATCTTTTCATTGCTCATGACCTGCTCGTAGTTCGTCATATTTCAGACAGAATTGCTGTTATGTATCTCGGACATATTGTTGAACTTGCTGACGCGGAAGAGATTTATAATCATCCGCTTCATCCGTATTCAAAGTCGCTGCTTTCTGCAGTTCCTATCCCTGACCCGAAGATTGCCAGAGAGAATAAGAGAATTGTTCTTAAAGGCGATATCCCGAGTCCGCTTAACGCACCTTCAGGCTGTCCGTTCAGAACACGCTGCCAGTACGCTACTGATAAGTGCGCTGAGAAAATGCCTGAGTTTGAAGAGGTATCAAAGGGTCACTTTGTTGCCTGCTTCAGAACAGCTGAGATTAACGATTAATCTCTCATATTTAAGTAAACTACGCAGAAAACTGCGTAAAATAAATGAAAGGATGGTTCTATGAAAACAAAAAGAATCATTGCTCTTGTTTTATCTGTCGTATTCGTAGTGCTCAGCCTCGCTGCTTGCTCTAAGGGTACTGACACAAAGAACACGGGCAAAACCTCAATCTCGGTTTGTCTTGCTTCAGAGCCTGACACAATCGACCCAGCTCTCAACTCTGCAGTTGACGGCGCAACACTTCTTACACACCTTTTCTCAGGTCTCGCTAAGTGGCAGCAGACTGAAGACGGTACTCTTGAAATCGTAGCTGACGCTGCAAAAGAGCTTACCGAAGGTGTTAAGAATGAAGACGGTACAGTTACTTACACCTATACTCTTAAGGATGGTCTTAAGTGGTCTGACGGTAAGGACGTAACTGCAAACGACTTCGTATTCGCATGGCAGAGAGCAGCTTCTCTCGAACTTGCTGCTGACTACGGCTACATGTTTGAAGTTGTAGACGGCTACGACAAGGTTACTGAAGCTGACGACGAGGGCAATCCGGTTAACCCTGATGCTAAGCTCAACGTTAAGGCTGTTGATGACAAGACTATCGAGGTTACACTTAAGAACGCTGTTCCTTACTGGAACGAGCTTCTTGCATTCCCAACATACTTCCCGGTACGTGAGGATGTAGTTTCTAACGAAGCATGGGCTACAGATCCTGCATCATACGTTTCAAACGGTATGTACAAGCTCACATCTTGGGAACACAACTCACTCATTACTCTTGAGAAGAATGCTGAGCATCCTGATGCTGCTGAGGCAACAATGGATAAGATTAACTTCTA
>CAMPAT010000158.1 GCA_946633275.1 uncultured Clostridia bacterium | reverse complement strand
TATCTATGACGAGAGCAAGCGCAAGGCAAGAATTCCCGACAGCTTCACTGTCGGCGTTTACGAAAATGAACAGGTAATAAATGACTTTCTTGTAAACAGCTACGCTCCCTGCGAAAACAGCAAATACAATTCAATTTGTATAGGCATTTCGTCGTGTATGGCGATTTACAGCGCGTCTGTAATCAAAGACAACAATATCAGATTTTTCTCAGAGCGCGATTACATAAACGAGGACCTGCTTTTCCGCATTCATCTTTGCGCCGCTGCAAAAAAGGTGATTATCCTTCCCCTTGCGCTTTACTTCTACTGTCACCACGGCAACACGCTTTCAACCTCGTATAAAGAAAACCATTTTGACGAAATCCTGAAAATGTACCGCAAGTGCAACGAAGAAATCGCCGCTTTAAACTGCGACGAGCTTTATCAACGCAACAAACGGTATTTTATGATTAACCTCATTTCGTGCCTGAAAAAAGAGGTAATGCTTCAGAAAAGCAAAAAAACTTTAATTAAAAAGCTAAACAGATATTGCCGTAACGAAACGGTAAAAACGGTGCTTCACGAATACCCGGTAAGCAAAATGCCGATTACGCAGAAGGCGCTGTTTTATGCGGTTAAATTAAAATCACCGCTTCTGATAATCCTTTTGATAAAATTGAAATTCAAGACGGACAAAACGCAGATTTAAGGATAAACTATGGTAATTAAACAAAAACATTTAATTGCTTTTGAGATTTACTATCTTATGGTCGTCGAGGTGCTGATTGACCTCTTCCACTTCCCCGATATGATAAGATACGTTCTCGATGTAAACGCAATTTTCATCGCCGTTCTGGCGCTGCCTAAAATAACGCTGATACTTAGCGACAAGGTGTTTAAATATTTCAATTCCTATATCATTATTTATATGGCGGTTATAGTCGCCTTCAGCGTGCTTATGTCAACTCCGTTCGGCAGAATACTATGGGCAACGAGGAATAATTATCTCTATATTGTTTTCTTCCTTTGCTGTGCGTACACTATGAAGAGCGGCGACTTTTCAGACATTATGAGAAATATTGCGCGTTTCCAGCTTTTCAACGTCGGCTGTGCCGCTTACGAATATATTGCCCTTAACTGCCAGGGCGATGCGCTTGGAGGTATGTTCGGCATTCAGCCTGGTTGTAACGGACTGCTGAACAATTACCTTTTCATCATAACAATCTGGGCAATCGTAATGTTTCAGCACGGCAAAATCAGTTTGCCGTACCTGTTATGGATTATCGTAAGCTCCGTTGCGCTTGCCGCCGCGGCAGAGCTGAAGTTCTACTTTATCGAGCTCGCATTCATAATTCTCGCAAACATTGCGCTTTCAAGAGCGAACATAAAAAACGGCTTCCTGGTTATAGTTGCGGTTGTTCTGTTTTTCGTAGCGATACAGATAGTAAGCCAGATTAATCCTGACATCGTTCGCTTCTTCTCGAATTTCGACACAGTAACTACATACTCTACGGAAAACTATGGAAATACAACCATAAGCCGAGGCACGGCGATTGCGCAGATTAACAGTTATTTCTTCCACCACGACAAGCTGCTTAACTTGTTCGGTTACGGTTTCGGAAGCTGCGAAAGCTCTCAGAGCTTCGCATGGGCGAACAGTTCCTTCGCAAATCACTACTCATACCTCGGATACAGAAACCTCTCCGTATCAATGATTTTCCTCGAAACAGGATATGCAGGACTTATCGGCTTTATTGCAATCTTTGTGCTCCTGTTCATTTTCGCGCAGAAATATAAAGATAAGGTCACAAAAGGGAAAGACATAATCTCTGTCGCTCAGATTACTTCTCTGCTCGCTATCGCTAATATATGGTATAACTCCTGTATCAGGCGTGAAACTGCGTATTTAACTTTCTTTGTGCTTGCAGGACTGTTAATCGCCGTCAGAGAGCGAGATAAAAAAGAGAGCGAAAACAACGGCGACGACAAGAACAGAAAACGCATAAAAATCCGCATCAGAAGAAGGATTAAGTTTATATAATGATACCTAAAGTTATTCACTACTGCTGGTTCGGCAAAAACGAGCTGCCGCAGAGCGTATTAAAATGTATTGAGTCGTGGAAAAAACATTGTCCCGATTTTGAAATAATCAGATGGGACGAAGATAACTACGACGTGAGCGCCTGCACCTATACAAAAGAAGCATACGAGGCAAAAAAATGGGCTTTCGTTAGCGATTATGCAAGACTCGATATAATCTACAATAACGGCGGAATATATCTCGACACCGACGTACAGTTAGTCCGCGAGCTTGACGACGAGCTGCTGTCAAACGACTGCTTTCTCGCAGTAGAGCAGCCGTCGCGCCTTATCGCAACAGGTCTCGGCTTCGGAGCTGTCAAGGGCAGCAAAGCGATTAAGGAAATGCTCGGCGAATACGACGGCGCAAAGTTCACGCTCGCAAAAAACATTTACGACCAGGTGCCGTGTCCGACAAGGAACACGAGGCCGTTTCTCAAATACGGCTACACCCGCACAATCAGCACGCCGACAAAAATTGGCGGCGCAACAATTTATCCTCCGGAATACTTCTGCCCCTATGAACGAAAGCAAAATAAACTCGAGATTACCGAAAATACATACTCTATCCACCGCTATGCTGCGTCGTGGGGCGAAATAACCTCCGAGGCTTTGCAAAAACGGCAGGAATACGCAAAAACGCATTCCGTGCTTCAGCTTAAAATCTACGACAAGCTTCAGGAATGCAAAATGATTTACGGCAAAGCAAATATTATTACGTTGCCGCAGTTTTTAGTATATAAAATCAGAAAGAAGTTCCTTCTGCGAAACACGGAAAATCTTGCGCTGAGGGACGATTTTTAGAAAGTGATAAGATGAAGGACGTTATTTTTCTATATTCAAAGGACGCTTTAAGCACGGAATATCTGTCCCTTTATTCAGGGAATGAACGTTACGGAAAAACGCCTAATCTCAACGCGCTTGCCGCAAAAGGTACTGTTTTTACGAATCACCACACGGCAGGCGGCTCTACCTCAATGGCATTTTCATCAATGCTGACAGGAAAGTATCCCTTTGAATTTGAGAACAGAAAAACCTATACAGAGGTCGCAGACAGCGAGAAAGAAAGCATTTTTGACCTCCTGCAGGCGCAGGGATACGAGTGCCACGTAATGTGGTCGCCCGACTATGAAAGCGGCGCTCACCCTTACGTAAAGGAGTTCGGCGACGAGGAAAAAACGCAGTTTCATATTCTAAATATGTATCAGCCTCTCGGCTATAAAAGCCACGGCGACGCGCCGCTTGAGCGAAACGACACGAGGCTCGAAAAATCAATCAGGATTATCACCGATGAGCTCGACAAAATCGACATATCGCATAAGACTTTTGTCTGGC
>CAMPAT010000157.1 GCA_946633275.1 uncultured Clostridia bacterium | reverse complement strand
TAGCAGATTGATTTTATTTTTTGGAGAGATGCAGTGTGAATGTAACTATTGAGTCAAGCGGTGAAATACTCATCGCTTATCTGATTGGCGAAATCGACCATCATTCAAGCGCTGTGATAAGAGAGAAGATTGACAATGTAATAAGCTTTAAGAAGCCGAAGCACCTGATACTTGATTTTAAGAATGTCAGCTTTATGGATTCTTCCGGCATAGGTCTCGTTATGGGAAGATACAGACTTATGCAAAATTTCAAGGGAAGCGTAGAGGTTCGCGGTGTTAACTCGCAGACAAAAAAGCTTATGGAACTTAGCGGATTATCAAGTATAGTAATTTTAAAGGAGAACTCATGAAAGTAATTAATGATTTTAAGCTGACAGTCAATTCAAGAAGCATTAATGAGGGTTTTTGCAGAGTTGTAGTATCATCTTTTATCTCTCAGCTTGACCCGACTATAGAAGAACTTGCCGACCTTAAAACTGCAGTAAGCGAGGCGGTGACTAATTCTATCGTTCACGGCTATAAGGAAGCGAGCGGTAAGATTTACATAACGGCGGAAATTTTCGAGAATAACAACGTAATTATTAAAATCAAAGATAACGGCGTGGGTATTGATAATGTAGAAGAAGCAATGCAGCCGCTTTTTACTACAGGCGGAGATGACAGGGCAGGTCTCGGATTTACCGTTATGCAGTCCTTCTGTGACAGGGTTAAGGTTAAGTCTGAAAAAGGGAAGGGAACGACAGTAACCCTCACAAAGCGCATTATCGGAAAAAAGCAATGGTAAACAGGAATGAAACTATAGTTAATAATATAGGTCTTGTTCACTCTATTGCGAAGCGTTATAAGAATCGCGGAATAGAATATGATGACTTATTTCAGGCTGGTTGCGTCGGGCTTGTTAAACCTGCCGATAACTTTGACGAGAGCAGAGGTTTTGCTTTTTCAACGTACGCAGTACCGGTTATTATGGGGGAAATAAAGAGGCTGTTCAGAGATGGCGGCGCAGTAAAAGTTTCAAGACAGCTCAAGGACAAGACTTACATTACCGAAAAAGCTATTAATAAGTTCAGAGAAGATAATATGAGAGAACCTACGGTCAGCGAAATTGCAGAGATTACAGGCTACGAAGTTGAAGAGGTTTCTGAAATAATTGCAGCAACTTCACCTGTGAAATCTCTCAGTACAATGCTCGACACCGAGGATAAAGAAATTGATATTCCGATTGACAACAGCGAATTGATTTTCAGCAAACTTATGATTGACGAAGCTGTTTCAAAGCTTGATTCAACAGAAAGAT
Organism: uncultured Clostridia bacterium; assembly: GCA_946633275.1. Lineage (GTDB taxonomy): Bacteria > Bacillota > Clostridia > Oscillospirales > Acutalibacteraceae > Eubacterium_R. The sequence goes on along the minus strand of CAMPAT010000157.1, from coordinate 2,098 downwards.
TCATCCTTAATTACCGATTTTTTTCAGGCAAGACTCAAAGTGAAACTGCAACTGTTCTCGGACTGTCGCAAGTCCAAATTTCTCGGAAAGAAAAGAGGATACTAAGTAAACTTCGAGAATATATGAAGTAAACGGCAGGCTGGCAGCCTGCCGTTCGTTTTATAGTGATTCGAAATTATCTTGAATGAATTTAATTGCCTCATCATATGAGAAATTAAAGAATGCAAGTTTACATATCTTTCCGTTACCGTATGTTACAAAATCTATTGTTGTAGCGCCGTTTTCATCAGTTTCGGTGACGCTGACATACTTTCTGTTTCCTATATTAGTCGAGTCATTCTCTGAAGTGTACTTTACCGTCTTTTTCCAGTCTTCTTCAGATTTGATTTTTTCATCCTCCAGGATATTTATAGAAAGTATCTTTTCGTCATTATTATAAGTCAGATAGTATTCGTAATTTGGTATATTATTAAGATTATCAGGCGTCAGCTCAAGAGCGCCGAATGTCTGAGAATTATAACCCTCCGGGCAAAAGATTTTAAATCCGAGAGATTTGTTTGAATAATTCTCGCCCTTTTTAATACCTTCAGAGATATCAATTCGGGAAACGTTTGCTGTAGTTGTTTCCTTAGGTCTGTTCGGGTCGGGACCCGTCTCCTCCTTGGCACAAGCTGCAAGCGACGTAATTATGAGAAGGACAGAGATAAATAAAATGAGTAATTTTTTCATATTTCACCTCATATAAGATATAGTAAAGCGTATATGACAGCCACAACGTCAATAACTGTGAGTATCGGCATACCTATCATAAAGCTTTTATGTCGGGTTTTGTGTCGAATAGCTTTCATTGTCAGATAACTCATTGGCGCGCCTCCGAGTAAAGCTAAACTCCAAAGGGTACTTTCGCGTATCCGCCACTTGTTGTGTCTTGCAAGATACTTGTCAGCTATATTTACTACAGCGCCGAGTAAGTTAATCACAACAAAATAGATTAATATAAATTCAAACGTCAAATTTCTTAAGTTCCTTTAAATCAAAATTTCCGATTGATAATCTTTCACCCTTATTGAAAGTCTTGCCTTTACTTTCATCAACGTTGAATACTGAAGCGCATTCAGGGCAGACAAGGAAAAATACTTCGTTGTTTGATACAAACGGAAACTCGCTTATAAGTCTTGTTTCTGCATTTGAAAAAACGCCCATTGTAACTTTCTTCGAGCAGTTAGGGCAAGTCAGCTCAACAGAATCTCCGCTTGATTTAACTTTTTTGTTATTACCTAATCTGTATTCCATAATTACACCTCAAATATATGATACTACACTTCCGGGATGTGTTCAAGTATGAAAAAAATAATATTTTTTATTTTACCTTTATTTCTGATTATCTGCGGATGTACTGCACAGCAAGAGCCTATTAAAACTACTATTTCACAAGCAGGCGTAACAGCACCGGGAAATGATTACGTTAAATCAATCTGGTTTACGTATTACGAGCTTTCTCCAATGATAAAGAATAAAAGTGAAAAAGAGTTTAAAAAGGCAATAATCGGCGCCTTTGATAAAGTAAACAAATACGGTTTTAATACAGTAACTGTACAAGTCAGACCTTTTGCTGACGCGTTTTATAAGTCAAAATACTTTCCTTCAAGTGAATACTGCGTTAATAAGCAGGGTGAAGAGTTAAATTACGACCCTCTTTTAATTATGTGTGAAGCTGCAAAGAGCAAAGGGTTAAGAATTGAAGCATGGATAAACCCTTACAGAGTAAGCAGTAATAAAGATATTAATCTGCTGAGCAGCGATAATATAGCTAATAAATGGCACAAGAGCAAGAAAACTAAGAACAATGTATTTATTAACAAAAAGGGTATTTTCTTTAATCCTGCGTCTGAAGACGTAATTAAGTTAATAGTTAACGGGGCAAGAGAAATAGCTGAAAACTACAGTATTGACGCAATACACTTTGACGATTATTTCTATCACTCCCAGGGCGGCTATGTGAAAAACTTTAAGTCCGAGAAAGAGTACGCCATAAATATTACTGCTGTCCAAAAGAGAAAATATGTCAATAAGCTGGTGAAGTCTGTACATAAGCTCT
>CAMPAT010000156.1 GCA_946633275.1 uncultured Clostridia bacterium | reverse complement strand
TTTCGACTGCAGAAGCGAAGCGATAAATAATTACAGAGGTAAAACGTTCGCATTATACTACAACAACAGATACGTGCTGCTTTCAGGCTTTCTTGCGCTGCTGTGCATTTCATTTGTATATATAGCGTTCCAGGTTTTTCCGTTTGGCGACACGACAGTTCTCAGGATGGATCTTTACCACCAGTATGGACCTATGCACTGCGAGCTTTATGACAGAATAGTTAATCACGAGAGTTTCCTTTACTCATGGGTTTCGGGCGGCGGAACGAGCTTCCTCGGAAACTATTTTAACTATATGTCGTCTCCGCTTTCGCTCATAATTCTTCTTTTTGACAGGAAAGAAATGCCTTTCGCAATCACTACTATGGTGCTTGTAAAATCTGTGCTCTCTTCTGCAAGCTTTACTTACTATCTGAAGAAGTCGCAAGACAGCCATTGCTTTGCTTCAGCTGCCTTCGGCGTGTTTTACGCATTTTGCGGATACTTTCTCGCTTACTACTGGAATATAATGTGGATTGACGGAATGATTCTTTTTCCGCTCATTATCCTCGGCATTGAACAGATTATCAATGAGCAGAAAAAGCTGACGTATATCGTATCGCTTACGCTCCTGCTTTACAGCACATACTATATCGGATTTATGGTGTGCATTTTCGCTGTAATTTACTTTTTCGCTTACTACGCGCTGACTTCCAAGCCTGCTACAGACAATAAACGGGTTTCGAGAAAAGAAACTCAAAAGAGCGATAAAAAGTTTAAGCTCTCATTTTCTCTCGACCCGCTCAGACAGAACAGGCTAATCAGCCGCGGCGTGACCTTTGCATTTTCAAGCATAGTTGCCGGCGCTCTTTGTGCAGTTACGCTTGTGCCTGTATTTATGATTCTGCAGTCTTCATCGGCAACATCTGACACAATGCCGAGCGCTGCAGAAAGCTATTTTGACTTAATTAACCTTATTTCATCACATCTTGCAGGACTTACGACGACAATCCGCTCCTCGGGGGACGACGTACTGCCGAACATATACTGCGGAATGCTGCCTGCATTGCTGCTTCCGATGTATATTATGAATAAGAAGATTGGTATGAAGGAAAAGGTTGTATATGTACTTCTTATCATATTCTTCGTATTCAGCTTCAATAACAATATTGCAAACTTCCTCTGGCACGCAAATCACTTCCCTAACGATTTGCCATACAGATTCTCCTTCATATATTCGTTCATAATCATCCTTCTCGGTTATAAGGCGCTCAGACACATCAGCGCTCTTGAGTACAAGGATATTGCGCTTGTCGGACTATTCTGGGTAATACTGATACTCTTCTATGAAAAATTCCCTACAGAGAAGATAAATGATTACACTATATATATCTCTCTCGGAGCGGTTATGATTTGGACCGCCGTTCTGCTTCTCATACGCAAGGCTACCCTCTCAAAGACAATACTCGGAATAACTGTTATAGCTATTGCTTTTTGTGAAGTTATCGTCGCAGACACAGCTTCTTACGTTATAATGCGCGACCAGGCGGATTATATGGAAAACTACGATATGTACAGAGACGCAACAGGCTACGTCGAAAATAACGACAAGTCCTTCTACCGTCAGGAGCTTTGCGAGCTTGACACGAGAATGGATCCTTGCCTTTACGGATATAACGGCATTTCCGTTTTCTCTTCAATGGCTTATGAGAAGTATTCCGGTCTTCAGCACTCTCTCGGAACCGACGGAAACAGGATTAACTCGTACACATACAACACGCAAACGCCAATATATAATATGATGTTTGCGATTAAGTATCTAACTCACACGGGTGAAGAGATTACGCCGTCTAACGACTTCTACTCCCATTACTATTCAACTGAAGACGATAAGGCAAACGTATATAGGAACGAATATTTCCTTCCCATTGCATTTGAAACCGACAGCAAAATTAAGGACTGGGATTTTGCAGAGGGAAATCCGTTTGACGTACAGGCTGATTTCTTAAACAAAGCCGCAGGAGTCGAAAATGTTTTTGTGCCGTGCGAATACGTTTCTTCCGAAGCGCACGGTTGCGAATGTGAGGAGGTAACGGAAAACGGTCTCTACTCCTTCTCCAAGACCGGCGACAGCGACAGCGGAACAATTGACATTACAATCAGAGCTGTAAACGACAGTAATCTTTACGTCTGCATTGATTCTTCCGATATTGATAACGCAAACTTCTACTGGAATAACGAGGAAGACACTATAGACCAGTACTTTGACGAGTACTACATTATCGACCTCGGAAAGCACAAAAAAGGCGATGAAATCAGAGCCGAGCTGAGTCTGACGGGTATGGAAACAGACAGCTCATCTTTCGAAATATACGCATACAATATTAACAAAGACGTTTTCACCTCCGCGTATGATATGCTTAAGACGGGCGCAATGAACGTTGAGTCGTATTCTGACACGGAGATAATCGGTACTGTCAACGCAGGCTATGACGGATATCTCTACACCTCAATCCCATACGATGAAGGCTGGAGTGTATATATTGACGGACAGAAAGTTAAGACTTTCACCGTCGGTGACAGTATGCTCGCTACAACAATTAAACACGGCAAGCACACAGTAAAATACAAGTTTATGCCGAAGGGATTTCAGTACGGTCTTATTATCAGCGGCGCAGCATGGCTTTCTGTAATAGTTTACGGAATATACAGAGTTCTTGTAAAAAAAGGCAAAAAACTGCGCAAACGTGCAGATAATACTGTCAATAATTAAGTATTGAACAGCAACTTTGATTGTTGTAAAATATAAATAATCCGAGTTTAATTCGGAGTTGTGTAAAACGAGAGGAGTTTAATATGCCAAGAATCACAGCACAAGAGGTACAGACTATTCCTTACGGACCGCTGGGTATTATCGCTCTGCCGGGATGTGAGAACCTTGCACAGAAAATCAACGACTACATTGTTCGCTGGCGTAAAGAGCAGGTAGGAAAACACGAACATCTGATTTCCTTCTACGGTTATCAGCGTGATACTTATTTAATCAAGAATACCTGCGTTCGTTTCGGTTCAGGTGAAGGTAAGGTTGTTATTAACGACACTATCAGAGGCTACGATTTATTCATCGTTGCTGACTGCTTCAACTATTCTGTTAAGTACAAAATGTACGGTATGGATGTTCCTAAGTCGCCGGACGACCATTATTCAGACTTAAAGCGCGTTATTTCAGCCGCTTCAAGCAAGGCTAAGAGAATTAACGTAATTATGCCTATGCTCTACGAGGGTAGACAGCACAAGCGCTCATCGAGAGAATCGCTCGACTGCGCTATGGCTCTTCAGGAGCTCATTGACCTCGGCGTTGAAAACATCATCACCTTTGACGCGCACGACCAGAGAGTACAGAATTCAATTCCTCATAAATCATTTGAAAATGTAAT
>CAMPAT010000155.1 GCA_946633275.1 uncultured Clostridia bacterium | reverse complement strand
TAAGTACACAAAAACTATTCTGACTACAACTATTATTGCCGCAGTAGTTAACATCGCTCTTAACCTGGCTCTGATTAAACACATCGGTCTTTTTGCAGCGTCAATCTCAACGCTCATTTCTTACGCAATTATAACTTTGGTGCGCCACATTGAGATTTCAAAAATCGTTAAGATAAAATACCGTCTCGGCGATATTTTATTCTCCTTCTTAATTCTTGGCGCAGGCTGCGCTTCGTATTACATAAACAACACTCCGTTATCCTTAGTTTTAACAGTTGTGATAGCGGCGGTAGTGTTGTATAAAAACCGCAAAATCATATTTCCCGTTCTCAGAAGCATACCTATTGTAGGCAGATTTTTCGTGAAAAAAGGAGATATCAATGAGTAATAAGATATTGCATAGCGGATTTCAGCTTTTGCGAAAACTGTCTTACCGTATCAAAGCAGGAAACGTTATTCTCTTTGAAAGCATCAACGACTTTGACGGAAGTTCGCTTGAGGTATATAACTATCTGAAAAATAATGGCTACGATAAAAAATACAAGCTGATATGGGCTGTTAAAAATTTTGATAATCTCAAGAACAAGAATTTCCGCTCAATTAAATATGTAGGTCACAGCATAAGAAATCTTTACTTCGAAAACAGGGCAAAATACGTTTTTTTTGAAGATTTGCCGCCGTTTTCAAAGAAGAAAAGCGACGCGACTGTAATATACCTCTCGCACGGCTGTCCGACGATTAAGGATACTCACAATCACATACACGCAGGGGCATTATGCGACTACTGTATCTGTACGAGCGAAGACGCAGAAGATTTAATATGTACTAATTTCAATGTAAAGAAGGAGCAGCTTTTCATCTCATCGCTACCGCGCAACGACGCACTTTTCTGCGAGGAAAAAGAGCTGCCGAAGCTTACTGAAAAAAGCTTTGACAAAGTTATAATCTGGACTCCTACATTCAGGAAGACCAATACGCTTGACGACGGCGGCACGAACGGCTATCTCGGTTTGCCGCTAATCAGCACAAAAGGCGAACTTGAACTGATTAACGCCTGCGCCGTAAAGAATAATGTGCTGATAATAATAAAAATGCACCCGAGAGTATTCACAGACAGCATCGGGCGCATCGATTATTCAAATATTATTATTCTCAGCGATAACGAAATGAAGAAAAAAGGCGTAAAACTATACAGCCTTTTTAACGAAACTGACGCATTAATCAGCGATTACTCATCTGTATCCTTTGACTATATGCTGCTTAACAAGCCGCTTGCATATGTTACGAGTGACATGGAAGAATACCGCCGCGGTTTTGCGATGAGCAACGTGCTTGAATATATGCCGGGAAGCAAAATTAACAATACTGACGATTTTCTGCTCTTCATTGACGATATTAAAAATAATACTGACCGATTTAAAGCAGAACGGGAAAAGATTTCTTCCTGGGCAAACAAGTATAACGACCCGTACGGCGCAAAACGTGTATGCGAAATGTTCATCGACTAAAATAAAAGGGTGCCTTTCGGCACCCTTAATTTTATTTTCTTTTGATTACGTTTACCATAATCTTCTCGATTTCATCGCGGCGGAAGTCAGGCATCATCTTGATGATAACATCTGCGCAGCCGCCTACGAGGAAGGTCACCTTCGCAACCTCGTGGTAATTATCGTTGGCATTAATATTATTAATTCTGCATATTGACTGAATAAAACCGTCCTTGAGCGATTTGATTGCGGACTCATAAATTACGCTGTTTTTAAAGCGCTCAAAGTACTTAATATTCTGCTCAACTACATCGAGGATATTAGCAACAGTCTTCTCGGGAGAAACGGACATATCGATGTAATTAATACCCTTGCTGAGGTCGAGAATGCGGCCTGCAAAGTAATCAAAACATTGTTGAAAACAATCGTCAATACTCTTATAATGAAGGTAAAATGTGCTCTTGTTAATGCCTGCTCTGGCGCACAGCTCGACTACAGTAATTTTGTCGAGCTCCTTTTCAGTTGCCAGGTCAAACACAGCATTAAATACCGCCAACCTGGTCTTAACAATTCTCTTATCCATAAAATCACCCCATATTTCAGCAATAATAATAACACATAAAAATACAATTATCAATATATTTATTCGTTTTCTATACAATTTTGTAGGGCTCACCAAATTTAAACAATAAAATGTTGTATTATCTCAATAATTATTGTATAATTATATAGAAATATCAGATTCTCGGGAGGTAATAATTATGAATAATTGTTGGCTCAGCGGCAAAACTGCCGTTGTTACAGGAGCTTCCGGCGGTATGGGAGCAGGTATCGCAGCAACGCTCATCAAAAAGCACGGCTGCACCGTAATCGGCGTTGCAAGAAGCGAAACGAAGATGCTTAAATTCATCGATGAGCTCGGCGACGAGTATAAAGATAAGTTCTCATATAAGCTCTTCGACGTTTCAAGCCGTGAAAATTGGGAAAGCTTCGCTTCAGAGCTTGAAGAAAGCGGCGTAAAAGTCGACATTCTCATCAACAACGCCGGTATTCTTCCTAAGTTTAAAAGATTTGACAGATATTCTTATGAAGAAATTGAACAGGCAATGAATATTAATTTTTATTCATGCATTTATTCAACAAAGACTATGCTTCCCATGCTTCTTGAGTCGGATAGTCCTGCCGTAATCAACATTGACTCCTCTGCCGCGCTCATGACGCTCGCAGGCACGTCGATGTACTCCGCGTCAAAGGCAGCGCTCAAGGGATTTACAGAGGCGCTCAGAGTCGAATTTAAGGACAAGATGTACGTAAGCCTTATTTGTCCCGGATTTACAAAGACAGATATTTTCCGCAATCAGGGCGCGGAAAGTAACGACAAGGGCCAGAAGGTTATGAATATGATTTCAACTGACTGCGACAGAATGGTAAAGATGATTATGCGCGGAATTGAATATAAATATCCTATGCAGGTTCGCGGATTTGACGCGCACGCAATGTCAACCTTCAACAGACTTATGCCCGTTTACGGCTCAATGCTGTTCAGCTCAGTAATGAAGATGGCTAACGTTGATATATTCAAAGAGGTATTCGGCGAATAATCAAGCTAAGAATAACTGAATAAAGGAGTAAAACTATGTCAAACGAAGTTAATGACATCACCAGGCAGAAGCATCTGAAATTTAAAGAAATTCTCGCTTACTCGCTCGGCTTGTTCGGATTTCAGGCTATCGTAGGTCTTTTAAACTCCTATCAGGCTGAATTCGACGCTTCTATTCTCGGCGCGGATATCGCAGTTGTCGGAATTCTTATTCTTGTAGCAAAGATTATTTCCGCTGTTGCCGACCCGATTGTAGGCGGTATGGTAGACCGCTCAAAGAGCAAGCTCGGTAAGTTCAAGGGAATGATTGCTTATTCAATCGCGCCGCTTCTTA
>CAMPAT010000154.1 GCA_946633275.1 uncultured Clostridia bacterium | reverse complement strand
GGCGCCTGGAGCGAGGAGAAGAGAGAGGCTTTATAGCTGCCGTCTTTCGGAACGTTTATGGTAAAGGATACGCCGTCGCCGTTGTTGTTTATGTTGCCGACGTCGCACCTTCCGCTCGTTGCGAAGGAGGTCCAGCCGACTTTCTTGTACGCCGTTGCGCCGCCGAGAAGCTCCGCGTCTTCCGCCTCGTAGCTTAATACCGGGTAATTCAGATTTTGAATATCATTTGCAGAAACGCCGTCTTCGGGTTTCGTTACGACTGCAAAGTACGCCTGCATTTCGTCGGTGTTCTTCACGTTGATTTCAAGCGTGTTGTCCTCGGTGCTCACAACGCCGTCGAATATAACCTCGGGCTTGTAATTTGCGCCGAGCTGACCTGAAAAGCTGACTGCGTAAAGCTTGACGTTAACTGCGCCTTCATTATTCCTTAAGTCCGTGAAATTGAGCTTGTCGAGAGTAATTGTCTCGCCGTTTGTGTTGTTGTTTCCGCCGCCGAAGAGAACGTACGCCGTGTTTATGTCTTCGTCATAGGACGTCAGACCGTAAAGGCGCGTTTTTGAGAATTCGGGCGAAACAAGCGGACATTGTTTTCCCGTCATCTGAGCGTACCAATGGTAAACCCACCAGGTTGAGGAGGGTGAATTCTGGTCGGCTGCCATTTCGTTAAGGGTGTTCGCCATCGCCCAGTACGCCATACAGCCGTTCATATCCTTGTCCTCGAACATAGCGAGCCATTTCACGAGTCCGCCGGGCGCGCCTATGTCGTAGTGCCTTGCGTACTCGTTGACGAGGAGCTCCGGCTGATAGCTCCTGCCTGCCTTCGCGGCATATTCTTCTGTATAGTATGTTTTCTGTATGCTTTTTACGCTGGCGTAATGGTCGTAAAAATCAATTATAGAGCCGTCGCCGAGCTCGTGCCACGAGATAACCTCGGGCAGACAGTTGTTGTTGTAGCAGTATTCGAAGAACTGATTGTAGTGCTCTTCGTTAAAAACAGAATAGTTCGGGCCTGCGCAGCGCGCGTCGGGGTCTATTGCATGAACTGCGTCATAAATTTTCTTCCACGCCTTTTCAAGCCCTTCAAGATTTCCGCCGTACCATATGGCGTCAGGCTCGTTGAAAAGCACGTAGCTGTATTTTTCGCTCGTGTCGTTGAGTATATGATATTTTCCGTCGCTGCCGAGGAACGCGCCTTCGTCGCCCTGCTCAGCGTCGTCGCAAATCATAGCGTAAAGTATTTCCTCAACAGTTTTCTGATAACCGTCAAGGTCGATTTCGCCGTCTTTGTACGGCGCGTCGTACGGCCACTCAAGATAGTGGTCCTGCAGATAAATCTGCATATCCTTTGCGCCTGCTGACAGCAGAGCGGAGCCTGTTCTTACTGCATCGCCCGTCGGGTGCTGTTTTCCTGCGTATGCCTTTTGTACCATAGTGTCCGGCTGCAGTCCTTGAAGCAGGTCAATCGACGGAACGTTTATTTCCGCTTCGCCGTAAAGGAAGCCCGTTGAGCCTTTGTGGAGCTTTTCCCTCCTGCTCATATCAAAATGAATCGCGTTTTCATCGCGCGTGTAGAAGGAGATGTTTCTGTATTCAAGCCCCTTGAAGTAGTTGTTGTTATCGTCGTCGCCGATTTTTATGCTTGTGATTGTGTCGCGCGAGCAGTTGTTCAGACGTGAAATGAAGGTTTCGTCGCTCGTTTCGGCGATGTTTTGCACAACGTTGCCGCCGTCGTCGGTTATGTAAGCCTTGAAGCTGTCGCCCGTGAACTCGGCGATATAGTGATAGTTAACGCCGACGGATAAGTGACCGTTGTTTGCCGTTACAGATGTCGACCTTGAGCGGCTTCCTGCATTGTGCTTGTCGTCTGTCCAAGAATAGCAAACGCCGTTCGCGTTTTGAGAAAAGTAACAGTAATCGGCGTTCTTGTGTGCAGGCGCGGAGAAAATATCTGTGTAAACATACATTTTCAGGAACGTGTAATCGCTGCCGAGATAATATGAAATGCTGTTGCTTTCGTTAGTTTTGAACCTGAAGCCGAAATCCAGCTTCCAGCTCGACATTCCCGATATCGGCGCCGAGCCGCCCGAATAGCCCGAGAGGTAGAGATATCCGTCGGGAATATAGAGCGCGCCGTCGTCGGAGAGCGACGCGTCGCCGTTCTGAGTCCAGACTCCCGTTGACCACGCCATTTTGTTTCCACCGTCATATGTGTCAATTTTGCCGAGATTTCCGTTTGAGACGGCGTTCTTCAGCGTTGTAAAATCTGTCGACGCGAGCGGTACCCAGTCTGACGACTGCTGCTTTTCGCCCGTGTAGAAGGTGATGTTTCTGTACTCAAGCCCTTTGAAGTAATAACGATTATCGTCGTCTCCGATTTTAAAGGCGGTTATAGCTTCCGATGAAATGTTGTTAAGCCGCGAAATGAAGGTTTCGTCGTCCGACTGCGCAATAAGCTGTACAACCCTGCCGTTTTCGTCCGTGATGTACGCGCTGAAATAATCTCCCGTGAATTCCGCCACGTAGTGATAGTTAACGCCGACAGCCAGATGTCCGTTGTTTGCGGTAATCGAGGTCGCCTTCGACTGAGTTCCCGCGTTATGTCCGTCGTCAGTCCAGGAGTAGCAGAGTCCGTTCGCATTTTGTGAAAGATAGCAGAAGTCTGCGTTTTTCTGCGCAGGATTTGTGAGCTTGTCGGTAAAAACGTACAGCTTGAGGAACGTGTAGTCATCGCTGCTGAAGTATTCGTCCTCGCCGCTCTCGCCCGATTTGAAACGGAAGCCGAAATCTATCTTCCATTTTGATGAGCCGCTTATCGGAACAGAACCGCCGCTGTATCCCGATATAAACATATATCCGTCGGGCAGATATACTGCACCGTCGGAAACGGACGGATTTTCATTCCACTCTCCTGCCTGCCAGGTAATCGCGTTTCCCTGATTGTTATATGTAGACGGAGTGAAGTTTGCGCCGTTAGTTATAGCTTCAACGCTTGAAAAATCGGACGAAGCAACTGCCGTCCATTTTTCCGCCGCCGCAGCAGAAAAAGACGTTGACAAAACTGCCGGGAACGCCATAACTGCCGCAAGTATTGCCGCAAGCGCTTTTTTGTAAATCCTTTTCATAATCTCTCCGCCTTTTAAGAAAATTTATCCTAATTATAATATAAATAATTTTTACGCTTTAGTCAAGATAATCCACCTGGTTTAAAAATATAAAAATCAACTTTTGTTACTGCACCTCACCTTTAGCTTTGGAATGTTGGTTTGTATAAAACAAAGCGAGCTGTGAGAGGTTTAAATTGGGATTTACTTGTTTTTATTTGCAATTACTTATCAAATAAGATATACTAAAGTGGAATAATTGTTTCTGGTTATTATAGGAGGACGCCAAATGGGTGTTAACATATGGAACAATACTGTGCCAGTAGAGAAGAGTTCATATTTACACGA
>CAMPAT010000153.1 GCA_946633275.1 uncultured Clostridia bacterium | reverse complement strand
CGGAGGTCAGGTTGTGCTGCAAAGCGGCAAGGTTTTTTACAGCGATTCAATAAAGCTGAAGAAGAATGTTGACCTGCATATTCAGAAGGGCGCAAGGCTGAAAGCGACGGGCAATATTGACGGTTATATCAGACCGAATAAGCTCATTAACGACCCGAAAACTGCGCTCATCGGTAACCCTGTTACGGGCAAGCCGAGCTTCGTATTCATCTACGGCTTTGAGGCTGACGGCTGTACTATTAGCGGCGAGGGCGTTATCGACGCAAACGGCCACGCCTTCGTTCAGCGCAAGGACAGATATTACGTTACGGGCGATTTTTATCCGCGCCCGACAGCGATTTATATTGAGAAGAGCGACCATATCACCTTTAAGGACTTTACGGTTGTTGACGCGCCGTTCTGGACGCTTCATCCCGCAGGCTGCGACGATGTTCTGATTGATAAAATCAGAATTCTTAACGACCTTGACGTTGCGAATTCCGACGGTATCGACCCCGACCATTGTACAAACGTGCGTATCCTCGGATGTCATATCACCTGCGCCGACGACTGTATCTGCCTTAAGACGTCAAAGGGTAACAGCGAATACGGACCTACTGAGAATGTCGTTATCGACGGCTGCACGCTCATTTCTACATCTGCGGCAATTAAAATCGGTACGGAAGGCGTGGGCGATTTCAGGAATATTACCGTTTCAAACTGTATTATCAGCAGGACTAACCGCGGACTGTCAATTCAAATCCGCGACGGAGGAAATGTTGAAAACGTTTCGTATTCAAACATTATTATTGAAACGCGCCGCTTCTGCCCCGACTGGTGGGGCACGGCAGAGCCTGTCGTGATTACGACCTTTAACCGCGACGAGAACACGAAGAGCGGACATATTAAAAATATCCGCTTCTTTAATGTAACCGCCAAGGGCGAAAACGGCGTTCTTATCCATGGCAACGCCGATAATATTATTGAAGACGTAACCTTCGAAAACTGCAGAGTCGAGCTCTCGAAGAGTTCAAAATGGGAGTGCGGACTTTACGACCTGCGCCCCTGTCTTGACTGGGGAGTGGAGAAGAGCGATAACTCGGCGTTCTTTATTCGTTATGCAAAGGATGTCACGATTATGAAAACAAAAACTTCGTGGGGCACTCTTTGCGACAGCTATAAGCACGCGCTCGACGCCGAAAATGTTGAAAATCTCGAGCTTCTGCGCTTTGAGGGCGAAGCTGCCGACAGCGTATATGACGATATTAAATTAAACAATGTTAAACTTGTGAGGTAATGAAATGATAGAACTTAAAGGCTATAAAATCAATTCAATCAGCTTTGAAAACAAAGTGCCTAACGGAACTGAACTTAAGCTCCAGAATCAGGTGAAATATAATGTTAATTATATTGACGCCGAAAACCGCTGCGTCGGTATTCTCGATTTCAGGATTACTGATTCTGATATGAACCCGTTTGAAATCAGGATTGAGATGGTCGCAGAGTTTAATTATACCGCGGACGAGGAAAAAACCGATATCCATACCGGCTCGTTTGACCAGATGTTCCCGTTTTTGCGCCAGGCGGTAAATACGCTCACCTCAGTCAGCGGTATGCCGGGACTTCTTATTCCGATTATGAAACTCGATAAAAACTCCGTGTCTGTCAACAATAACGCAGGTGGAGACGACGGCGAAAGCTCGCCGCTTAACTGATATGGCGCTGTGCGACGAATGCAGATACTTTACCTTTGACGAGGAGAGCGAGGAATACTTTTGCGACCTCTCGCTCGACGAGGACGAGTATGTGCGGCTTTTAGAGGAAACAGGGAAAGGAAAATCCTGCCGCTATTTCATTAAGGATATCGGCGAATACGGAATTGTCAGACGGCAGAATTAAAGGACGGTTTTTACCGTCCTTTTCTTATATTATACTAATTACTAAAAAAATATAAAATCCCAAAAAAAATTAGTGCAATTTTACTAAATATCTGCTATAATGAATCTGTATCACTATGAAAGGGGAAAGTGGAGTTATGTCCGAAAATGGAAACTCTAAGGTAAAACAACTTTTTACCGAAGTAAAAACTCACTGGAAAACGCCTGCAAAAGGTAAGTATGTTCCGTACCGTGAGTATGTTGACATAGTTTTTGCCGTTGGTAATAACTATGCCGGCTCGAAGATTCTTGAGTATCTGACATTCGGCGCAGCCTGTCTTTTGATGATGTATCATTACAAGCTGCCGTATCTTTCATACTCAGTAATCAACATTATTAATATGCCGCTGAGCTACATATGGACTCTCATATGGTGGTTCGTTTGCGACAATCTCGGCTTTTTGCCGAAGAAGACCGAAAGAAAATTGTACATATTATATATGTGTATGATTACAGCCGGTCTGTTTATGATATTCTTTAATTTTGACGCGCTGCTTAATCCTGCAAATTCTTTTGTCCGCTTTATGAACGGTCTTAAGGGTATCAGCTGCGCTTCATCAATCAAAATTTTAGGTACTAATATTCTGTTTAACGGCTGGGTAGGCGCTCGTAACATCTTCTGGAGGAAGAAGCTTATCCCGAAGTTCGGACGTTATAAGTACGCTCTTTACTGCGACGCTGTACCGAAGGTAATTATGGTATTTGTACTCGGCTGGGCTCCTTATTACAATCTCGGCAACGACGTTGACAGAGTATGGATTGCGAACCTTCTCTTTGCAGTTTATAACGTATTCGGCTTTGCTAATAATATGGAGACATGTACTCAGAACATTTCGCCTAACGTTCGTGAGCGTATCTTCGTACGTTCTTATCCTATCAAGCTTTCGCACCTTTTCTATTCGATCTTCAGTATGGTGCTCCCGATTATTATCGATAAGCTTAAGTATAAGTGGGAAGATATTCTCCTCTTCAAGTGGGTTATTCCGATTTCTTTCCTTATCTTCGTTGTGCTCACTCTCGTGTTTGCCGGCAGGGTTAAGGAGCGAATACCGCAGCCTCCGCTTGAAAAGAAGGTTCAGATTAACTTCTGGGACGGTATGTTCGGCGTAATGCGTAACCGTTACTACTGGATTTATACTGTAGTCGGACTTCTCGACTCTCTCGGTAACGGTATGCTCGCGTTCACGACTGTACTTTATCTTTACACGTTCCGTCTGAGCGGCGCTACATATACTCTACTTGTGACGCTCGTCTCGTTCGCGGGAACGCCGCCTGATTTGTTTACGCCGTACTTTATTAAGAGGTTCTCGTATAAACAGATTATGGTATTCTTCCAGTACACGCGTGTAATAGGATATTCGATTATCGTTTGCGTTTACTGGTTCTTCGGTACGAATCTTATGCTGTGCGGTACCGTCAGCGTTATTATGCTGTTCATTATGGAAATGTTTAAGACAGTTCCTACCGCAGTTAACCACGATATGGAAATTCGTATCAAGGACTACCAGATGTATCTCTCAGGCGAAAGACTTGAAAATTTTGCAGGCGTATTCGGCTGGTTCACAGGTCCTGTT
>CAMPAT010000152.1 GCA_946633275.1 uncultured Clostridia bacterium | reverse complement strand
AAAGGCGTTCTTCGCGGTTTGCACAGACAGTTGCATTACCCGCAGACTAAACTTGTAAGATGTATTGTTGGCAGTGTTTTCGATGTTGCAGTAGATATGAGGGAAGGAAGCCCTACATATCTCAAATGGTACGGAATTGAGCTTAGTGCCGAAAACAAAAAGCAGTTCCTTATACCTAAAGGATTTGCTCATGGATTTCTTGTGCTGTCAGATTACGCGGAGTTTTGCTATAAGGTGGACGATTTCTTCCACCCAAATGACGAAGCAGGAATTGCATGGAACGACCCAACAATTGGTGTAAAGTGGCCAATATCTGATGATATGGAGCTTATTATCAGCGAAAAAGATAAAAACTGGTGCAATTTGGAACTATAAATTAACATTATTATAATTGAATGGAAATATTTGACAGAATAAAAGGTAACAGACAATTATTAAGCGATACAAATTACGCGTTATATGACTATGAAAACTCAATTGCTAAGATTATTATGCTTTGCATTGAAGACTTACCGTTCAGCGTCGGTGTGAGTAAAGTTGCGCAGATACTGCAGGGACATCAGACCATATTTCTTACTGAATATGAATTTTTGAGTAATAAGATGTTCGGTAAACTTCAGCAGTTTTCTAAAATGGAACTTACTTATATTATCAAAATGCTCGCGATACACAGATATATCAATGTTCGTGAGGAGCTTAAGGTCTTTGAAGTAGTAAGCGTCAGTCCAAAAGGCAATTCAGTATTGAGCGGAAGACGCAAGCTTGACTTCCACTTTCTTGATACTATTACGGAGACACATATTGTTCCCGTTGATGAAGAAGATATGAAGTACGTACACGCGCTAAAAGAGAGCAGAATCGAGCTTGCAATGAAGAACGGCGTCAATGCTTACGAAGTTTGCGACGACGTTGATTTAATGAAAATTGCTCACGCGCGTCCGACAACTGCAAAACAGCTTGAGGCGATTGATGAACTTGATGTCGATTTCATTGATAAATACGGCTATGAGTTTATAGAAACGATATGGAAGGTTGTTAAAGGAAAAGACACGGCTGATTAAGCCGTGTCTTTGTTACTAAATTTGTGTTTGTAAATTAGCGCGTATATAATATATGATATCAAGAATCCGCCGAAGTTGAGCACTATGTCGTCAATATCTACCTGGCCGCATTTAAATATAAGCTGGTAGCCTTCCACAATGAACGGTGTTAAAAAGCCGATAATCATAATTGCCGGCGGAGTAAACTTTTTTGATACAGCTGACAAAATGAAAGGCAGGGGAGTGAATATCACAATATTCCCGAAGAACATCAGAGGCGCTTCAAAGCTGATGTGAACATCCTTTAAAAACGATAGAAGCATATTGAAGTTGCCTTTTCCGAGTTCGGTGTTGATTATATACGAACTTCCCGGATGTCTTACAAAGCAAATTACAAATACGAATAAATACAGCGGCGTAAACGCTCTCCAAAGCTTCGTATATAGCTCGTCATATCCGCTTTTCAAGACGAATGTTCCTGTTATGAATACAGTCATCTGAGTAACGATTATATATGCAATCCACCACACTCTGTAAAGAAACTGACTTCCGCTGAATTCGGTAACATAGTAGTCAAATATCATGAGTGCTGTAATAATCAGCATTGATGATGGTACAAATCTCGTAATGAATTCTACATTTTTTCTGTTGATTATAGTTGCAAATGACATAATTAATATAATCAGAAAAAATCTGAAGAACATATACGGCGTTCCGTTGTTTCCCCAGTATGAACCGAGATTATCGGAATGCATACTGAACATAGAAAACAGGTAAAACACAATGAATATCAACTTTTCGCCAAATTCTTTGTAATTATTCATACGCACCAAAATTGTCAGCCTCCGCTTTTGCGGAGGCTATTGTTTATTTCGTGACTTTACTGAGCAGCTCGTCTCTTGTGAGATTAGCTTTTCGTGATATTTCGTCATTTGGGATTACGCGGAGAACCTTGCCGTTGTAGCGCGATACGAGAACTCTAGCATCTTTACCGTCAATGTTGACCGTTTCCTCGCTGTACTGTTCGTTAAGCGGAACCTGCTTATCAAGATTTGCTTTTTCAGTAAGTGAACCTGTAGGGCAAAGCTGTACGCAAAGTCCGCAGTTTGTACAATTTGTCTTATCGAGCGGAAGCGAGAAAGCAGGGGACACGTCTGTAGTGAATCCTCTTCCGAGCAGCCCGATTGATGACAAGTTCATAACCTCGCGGCAGGAACGGACGCAAAGACCGCAAAGAATACATTTTGCAGTATTTCTTTCGATAAAAGCATTTTCATCGCGAGAGTATTTTTGCGGCATTTCGCCTGCAAAACGTGATGGGTCAATGTCGTATCTCTGCGCAACGTTCAGTAGCTTACACTTATAATATTCACGGCAACCGCATTCGAGGCAGCGTTTAGCCTCAGCCTTTGCTTCATCTTCGGTGAAGCCGAGTGATACCTCTTCAAAATTCTTGTTTCTGTACTCAGCGTCAAGAACTTTTGCAGTAAGACGAGGCTCTTTAACCCTGTCTGAGTAGTCAATTGAACTCTCGTCTCTCTTGCTGATATATGGTACTCGTGTTTCAAAGGCTTCTCCCTTGAGATATGCGTCCACAATCTTAACGCATCTGTCAGCTTCTCCGATTGCCTCAATAGCAATTCCTGCACCTTTGTTAGTTGCGTCGCCGATAGCGAAAACGCCGTCAATATTTGTTTCAAACGTATCTTCGTCAGCGAGAATGTTGCCTCTGTCCGTCAGCTCGAGCTCCTTTACGTCTTCCGTAACAAGCTTCTGACCGATAGCCATAATTACGCTGTCGACATCGATTTCTTCTGTCTTGCCTTCAACGGGAACAGGTCTGCGTCTGCCGGAAGCGTCCGGCTCGCCAAGCTCCATAATCTGAAGCGTCATAGATTTAACCTTGCCGTCTTCACCGTTAAAAGAAATCGGGTTTGTAAGGAACTTGTAAACTACGCCTTCCTCCTCAGCTTCGTCTATCTCGAGCTTGTCGGCAGGCATTTCGTTGCGAGTACGTCTGTACACAACGTAAACTTCTTCTGCGCCGAGTCTGACTGCAGTTCTGCACGCGTCCATTGCAGTATTACCGCCGCCGCAGATTGCAACCTTCTTGCCTATATTAGCGGGATTGCCTTGAATAACGCCGCGAAGGAAGTCGATTCCGCCGTAAACTCCGTCCAAATCTTCTCCCGGAGTTCTCATAGAGCTTGATTTCCAAGCGCCTACAGCGACAATAACAGCGTCGCTCTCTGCTTTAAGACTCTCGATAGTGAAGTCAACGCCGAGCTTTTTGCCGTTAACCATTTTAACGCCCGTTTTTTCAATAACAGCTATTTCCTTATCAAGAACTTCCTTAGGCAGTCTGTACTGAGGAATACCGTAGCGGAGCATACCGCCCATCTTTTCCATCATATCGTAAACAGTTACGCTGTGTCCCATAATCGCGAGGTAGTAAG
>CAMPAT010000151.1 GCA_946633275.1 uncultured Clostridia bacterium | reverse complement strand
GGGAACATATCGACAGGCTGGATTAGTTTTGTGCGGTAACCGTGAGTAGTGAGAAAACGCAAATCCCGTGCGAGAGTTTCGGGATTGCAGGAGATATAGACAATTCTGCCCGGCTTCATCTTACAAAGCGATTTCAGGAATTTTACAGAAGCGCCTGCGCGCGGAGGGTCGAGCATAACGACGTCGAATTTTTCGCCGCTGCGGCTGAGCTCGTCGATATAATTGCCTGCGTCGCCGCACTCGAAGTAAATATTATCTCTGCCGTTTCTGCGCGCGTTCTTAACAGCGTCGCGAACAGCCTGAGGATTCAGCTCAACGCCGAGCACCTGCCCTGCGCTCTTCGACGCGATAATGCCGATTGTACCTGTTCCGCAGTATGCGTCGAGCACTTTTTCGTTGCCTGTAAGCTGAGCTTTTTCAATCGCGGTATTATACAGTATTTCGGTCTGAACGGGGTTCACCTGGTAAAAAGACTCGGGCGAAATACCGAAGGTACATCCGCACAAGGTGTCTTCAATATAACCCCTGCCGTAAAGGACTTCGCTCACGCCGCCGAGCGTCAGATTCATTCCGTCGGGATTGATATTATGTACAACCGTAGTAATCTCAGGCTGTTCTTCAAGAAGCGCCTTAACAAAATTCTTCTTTGACGGGAAATTGCCGCGCGCCGACACAAGAACAACCATAATTTCGCCGCTGTCAAAGCCTGTACGCACGAGAATATGGCGCATAAAGCCTGTGCCGCGCCGCTCGTCGTAAGCCTTTATCTTAAATGAGTTGAGCAGCTTCGTTACCGTTTTTATAATATCCTGCGCCGCCTCATCTTCGAGCATACAGTCGCTCACCGGAACGACGCGGTGAGTCGTGCTCTGATAAATACCCGAAGCGGCTTTACGACTCCTGTAATCATAAAAAAACATCGCCTGCACCTTGTTTCTGTAGTGCACAGGCTCTTCCATCGGAATAATCTTCTCCACCCGTCCGAACGGGGAAAGAAGAGTGTTCACCTGCTTTTGCTTATATCGGAGCTGCTCGTCATATTCAAGATTCTGCAGCTGACATCCGCTGCATTTCTTATAATACTTACATCTCATAATAATTACCCTGATACCGTGAAGCGCGCTGCGTTAAAACCATTTTTTCTTCTTGCCTATCAGCGCAAGCAGAGCGACAACAGACAGCGACAGCACGATTACAAAAACATAGCCGTACTTCCAATCGAACTCGGGCATTGTCTTAAAATTCATTCCGTACCAGCCGACGATAAGAGTAAGCGGGAAGAAGATACTCGTCAGCACAGTAAAATATTTCATCGTGTTATTAAGCTTCAAATCAAGCGAAGCGGAATACGCATCCTGAAGGTGCGTAACGGAAGCCGAAAGCGAATCTGCGTCTTCCTTAAGGCGCGTTATTTTCTGCCCGAGGTTTGCGATATACCAAAGGTCCTCGCCCTCAAAAATATTGTTCTCATTCTCCTCGGTAGCGTCCGTAATATCGAGGAGTTGCTCATAATAATTGTGCATTGTGAGGAGCTCTTTTTTAATCTGGAGCAAATTGAAGTTAAAGTTTTCATCAGCGCTGCCTTTAATTACATATTCTTCAAGCTCAGTAATATCGTTTCCCAAATCCTCGATGAACTTAAAATCATTCGAGATAAGTGCGTCAAAGAAGGCGTAAATCACCTTTTCAAGCGTTGCAGAAGCATATGAATATCTGTTAACAGCAGCCATAAATTTTTCTTCCGTAGATGAATCGTAGTCCTCAACGTTAACGACGATTAACATATTCTTCATAATATAAAGCGCAACGCTGTCCTCTGTACGCGAAAGATTATTCTGATTAACTATGCGAAGCTCCGTAAAAGTGTAATCGTCGTACACCTCGACTCCCGAACGAAAATGAGCGCTCGCCTCGCGGCAAGCCGCAATAGTAGAGCGCGCGAAGCCGTAGCGAAGTCCGATTTCGCGAAGCTCGTCGGCGTTGATATACGCCGCCGTAATATAATTCTCATCTATCTCGTCAACGCTGATGGGAGTCAGCTTTTCTCTGATTTGATAAAACATAGTAACACCTCGTATAACTTGAGACTTGAGACTTGAAACTTATCTTTAGTATATCACAGCATAGGATAAAAATAAAGTATATTACCCGCCGAGATTAAATATATTTTATTGGTGATGAAAATGTTAACTGCAATTATTTCAATGCTGAGTGCAAATATTCTGTATTTCATACTGCACATTCAGAACTCCTCGTCATTTCCGAAACCGCTTTCGGCGAAGGAGGAGCGCAAATATCTCGAGGAGATGGCAAACGGAAGTAAAAATGCGCGCGGAATTCTCATAGAGCATAATCTGCGCCTCGTCAGCCACATAGTAAAAAAATACTATTCAAAGACAAATGACACGGACGATTTAATCAGCATAGGCACGATAGGGCTGATAAAAGCGATTGACTCCTTCGACTACACAAAAAACGTACGCCTTGCGACGTACGCTTCAAGATGTATCGAAAACGAGGTGCTGATGTACTTCCGCTCGCAGAAGAAGTCGGGTAACGACCTGCATCTGTCCGACGCGATAGAAACAGACAAAGACGGAAATCCGCTGACTATAGAAGACACGCTCGCAAGCTCTGTAGATATGGCGGAAGAGCTCGAAAAGAAAACCCGATGGCAGGCAGTAGCAAAGTACATTGAAAATATGGACGACGAGCGCGAACGCGAAATAATCATACTACGCTACGGACTGCGAAACACCCGTCCGCTGGCGCAGCGCGAGGTTGCAGAGCGGCTCAACATCAGCCGTTCATACGTCTCGCGTATTGAAAAGAAAGTGCTTAAGGATATAAAGGACAGCGTTCTATAGTTATTAATCTCAATAAAAAAGCAACCTCGTGATGAGGTTGCTTTGTTTATTAAGCCTCTTCTTCTGTCTTCTTTTCTTTCAGAAGTACGAATTTTTCCATCGGGAAGAGAACTACCATCTGTAAGAAGCCTGCAGCGAGACCTGCGATTGTTCTTGCAAGACCGTTAAGCCATGCCCACGGAGCCTTAGCGATAACGCCTACGAGCCAGCCCTGGAACCAGGTTGAGAAGAGAATAAGCGCAATCATAAGTACAATGTAAATTGCGAAATTGTACCACGGTGCGTCAGACTTGAATGTTGTCTTCTTATTCTGATAGAAGCCGTAGATGTTTGCGATAAGGTTCGAAAGGAAGAACGGGAGGAGATAACCCCATGTAACAACGCCGTCTACAACGTACTTAGCAATCTGCTCCTGTCCCTTAGGTGTAGCCGCGTCGAAGATAACGTCGGGGCTGAAGATACCCTGAAGAAATGCAGGAAGCGTAGCTGTAACACCGTCAAAAATGAGCGGAAGCACATTTGCGAGTACGAGCTGAATAATTGTTACAAGACCCGAAACAACCAGGAACTTAACAAGCTGCCAGACTGTTTTTACAAACGAGCCCTTTTCCTCTGCAGCGCCGTCAATGCCGCCGAGAGAAAACTTTTTCTTT
>CAMPAT010000150.1 GCA_946633275.1 uncultured Clostridia bacterium | reverse complement strand
GTTCAAGTCCGGTCACCAGCACCAAAAAAGACTATGCAACCGCATAGTCTTTTTTTAATTTACAACGTTTTGAGGATGACCGTCAATAAACGCCTTTAAGTTTTCTTCAAGAATGGTGAGCAACCTGGCTCTCGTTTCCGTAGCCGCCCACGCAATGTGAGGCGTAATTATGCAGTTTTTTGCATGAAGGAGGGGATTGTCTTTGCTCGGAGGTTCTACGCCAAGTACGTCTACACACGCCGCTTTAATACATCCGTTATTGAGTGCGTCTGCGACAGCTTTCTCATTAAGAACCGGGCCTCTTGATGTATTGATTAAAACAGCGCTTTTTTTCATAAGAGATATTGTCGATTTGTTAATTAAATCTTTCGTTTTATCATTTAAAGGACAATGTAAAGTAACAAAATCGCTGTTTTTTAAGACTTCTTCAAGCGTAGTAAACGATACACCGTCGCTGTCATCAGGGTGCGGCGTGCTTACAAGCACCTCCATACCAAAAGCATTTGCTATGTTAGCAACACGTCGTCCGATAGAGCCAAATCCTATAATGCCGATAGTTTTCCCGTTAAGCTCGGTTAGCGGCGCTTTCCAAAAGCAAAAATCAGGACAGTTACACCAATCGCCGTTATGAACAGCGTCATTATGGAGCGAAACCATATTAGTGACTTGAAGTATCAGAGCGAATACATGCTGCGCAACTTCGTTAGTAGAGTAAGCAGGAATATTAGATACGGTTATACCTCTGCGACGCGCCTCTGCGCAATCAATAACGTTATATCCCGTTGACTGAAGCCCAACGTACTTCAGATTTGGAAGTTCATCGAGCATTTTATTAGTTATTACAGATTTATTGATGAAAATGCAATCAGCGTCTTTCGCGCGCTCTACAATCTCGTCAGGAGATGTGCGTTCATATACGGTAAAATCTCCGTATTTATTAAACTGCGCCCATGATAAATCGCCGGGATTAGTCGAACATCCGTCAAGGTTTACAATTTTCAAAATATTCACCGCCTTACTGGGTAAATTATAGTACATATCAAAAATTAAATCAACAAATTATTGAAAGAATAGTAAATATAAGCTATAATAATAACATAATTATTAATGGTGATTTAATGAAAAAATTACTATTAGTAATATTTTGCTTATCTTTAGCAGTTTGTTTCATCGTTAAAAACAACTCTGTTTTTACTGAGATGGCTGTAAAAAGTAACATAAGCCATCATTCAAAGAGTACTGTTGTTATTGACGCAGGGCATGGCGGAAAAGACTGCGGCACAATCGGAATTGATAATACAGAAGAGAAGGGGATTAACCTTTCCATCGCGCTGACTCTTTATGATTACCTTAAAGTCTGTGGTATTGATTCCGTACTTATCAGGAATGGCGACTATGAGTTGTATAAACCAGGAGAAGAGCGCAACAAATCAGACCTTTACAACAGACTTGATTTTGTGAATTCAGTACCTGACAGCATGCTTATCTCAATCCATCAGAATCATTTTGACGACAGCAGAGAATGGGGATGTCAGGTATGGTATTCAGCCAATAATCAGCAAAGCAAAATTGTTGCTGATAAAATAATGATGTCCGTTAAAGAATTCATTCAGCCTGATAATAAAAGAGAAAACAAAGTTAGCAACAGCAGTTATTACATTCTGTATAAGGCGACTGTTCCGTCAGTTATGGTGGAATGCGGATTTATGAGCAATCCGGAAGAAAATAAACTGCTTCAAGATATTAATTATCAAAAGAAAATTGCCTATGCTATATTAGCAGGCATATGCGGAGAAGTATAATGGCTAAAAACAAATCATTCTATATGTGTAGCGAGTGCGGATATGAAAGCGCAAAATGGTACGGCAAATGTCCTCAATGCGGCGAATGGAACACTATGGAGGAGCAAGCAGCCGTTTCAGTAGGCAAAAAAAGCGGCAGCTCTAAGATTTCTGCTTCCGTAGCTTCAGTGAAGAAACTTAAGGATATTAGCAGCGATATTGAAAAGCGCTTATTAACGGGCACTCAAGAATTTGACCGAGTTCTCGGAGGCGGTATTGTTGAAGGCAGTCTCATTCTGCTCAGCGGTGACCCCGGAATCGGAAAATCCACAATTCTTCTTCAAATTTGCCAGAAATTAGGGGAGAACAACACAATTCTTTACATCAGCGGCGAGGAATCTGCCCGTCAGATTAAATTAAGAGCTAACAGACTCGGCGTAGATACTGAAAACCTCTATATTCTCGCTGAAACTGACGTCGCAACAATAGTAGAGACCATTAAAATTGAAAAGCCTGATATGGTAATAATCGATTCTATCCAGACAATGATGATTGATGATTTATCGTCAAATGCAGGCAGCGTTGCACAAGTCAGGGAATGCACAAATATTTTTATGCACCTTGCGAAAAGTCTCGGAATACCTATATTTATCGTCGGGCACGTAAATAAAGACGGAGCAATCGCAGGACCGAAAGTTCTCGAACATATTGTCGATACTGTGTTATATTTTGAAGGAGAACGCAATTATTCGTATAGAATTCTTCGCTCAGCTAAAAACAGATTTGGCTCAACGAACGAAATCGGTGTGTTTGAAATGTCTCAGGAAGGTCTGAAAGAGGTTGAAAATCCATCACTTTTAATGCTTTCAGGCAGACCAAAAAACACAAGCGGAACTTGCGTTGCTTGCACAATGGAAGGTTCGAGACCGATTTTAGCAGAAATTCAAGGACTTGTTTCAGCTTCCGGGTTCGGAACTCCACGAAGGATGAGTACAGGATTTGATTATAACAGAATGAGTATGATTATCGCTGTGCTTGAAAAGCGCGCAGGATACTTCTTTAACGGAATGGACACTTATCTTAACGTTGTCGGCGGTCTTAAGCTGTATGAGCCTGCTGCTGACCTCAGCGTAGCTATTGCTCTCATATCATCTTTAAAAGACGCTGTTATAAATGAAAATACTCTTGCATTCGGCGAAATAGGACTTGCAGGGGAGATTAGAGCAGTAAACAACTGTGAACAAAGAATTCAGGAAGCAGCAAGACTTGGATTTACAAAATGTGTGATTCCGTTTCATAATTACAAATCTCTTTCTAAAAGCATCAAGACAAGCGTAGATATTGTACC
This sequence comes from uncultured Clostridia bacterium, assembly GCA_946633275.1. Lineage (GTDB taxonomy): Bacteria > Bacillota > Clostridia > Oscillospirales > Acutalibacteraceae > Eubacterium_R. Next base: position 414 of record CAMPAT010000150.1, on the reverse strand, counting down.
AGTAAGAACAATACGAGCAGCCTTTGAAGCTGTAACAGAGTAAAGGAGCGCTTATGCCATATATAATTATATTAGTTATTGTAATTGCTTTTATTGTAATAGCAGTAAGACAATCAAAAAATAATAAATGATAATAAAGGGAAGCGCCCTGAAAAATATTAGCTATTTCGCAAAATTAATATTTTGCGAAATATAGGGGAGTTTTTTCTAAAGAAATAACAATACGCCGGAAAGTGCTGCATAACCGCAGCACTTTTATCATTTTTACCGTTTTACAAAGAATAACTCTGCTCTGGATACGATAGAAATATTTTGAATGATGAAATGTCTTAATCATAATTAGATTTTAGATGTCTTTCTGTTCTTTTCATTAAGGCTACTATTAATATTAAGTTTTATTATCAGGTATTTACA
>CAMPAT010000149.1 GCA_946633275.1 uncultured Clostridia bacterium | reverse complement strand
TGCAAGCTCGGAGAGCCTTGACTTGTCGCCTGATGAAATTCTGATTACGCTCATCGGCCATTTAACTATACCTGCTTCGACATCCTCAAATCCGCTGAATGTCAGCTTCGTTTCAACGGGAGCCTTCGCCATTGCGAACTCGTAGTTACCGCCCTGGAAATGCTCGTGAGTGAGGATTGAGCCGCCTACAATCGGGAGGTCTGCGTTTGAGCCGACGAAGTAGTGCGGGAAGCGCTCGACGAATGCGAGCAGCTTGTCGAATGCGGACTTGTTGATTACCATTGGGATGTGCTCGCTGTTAAAGACTATGCAGTGCTCGTTGTAGTAAACGTAAGGCGAGTACTGGAGGAAGAACGGAGTTTCGGCAAGCTCAATAGGAATAATTCTGTGGTTCTGGCGTGCAGGGTGGTTTACTCTGCCCATATATCCCTCGTTCTCCTTGCAGAGCTGGCACTTCGGATACGCGCTCTGCTTCATCTTGAGAGCGGCGGCAATCGCCTTCGGGTCCTTTTCGGGTTTTGAAAGATTAATCGTTATGTCGATGTCGCCGTACTCCGTTTTCGTAAGCCACTTAACGTCGTTTTTAATTCGGTAGGTTCTTATGTAGTCCGAAGCCTTCGAGATATTGTAGTAATAATCCGTCGCGGCTTTCGGCGACTCTTCGTAAAGTGAATTGAATTTCCTGATGATTTCAGACGGGCGCGGTGTGAGTATGCCCATAAGCTTTGTGTCGAACAAATCGCGGAAAACGACGCTGTTTTCGCAGAGTCCGTTTTCGCAAGCCCAGTCGAGAATGGTGCCGAGTATTTCCTCAAGCTCGTGCTCTTTTACCTCGCAGTCCTCGTATGCGTCAAGACCGAGAGCCTGACAAAGAGAATTAATGCTGAAAATATAGTCCTCCTTTTCAATCAGACCTGATTTGAGCGCATAATTTGCGAGCGCTTTAACTGCTTCATAAATAGTCATAAGATTTCCTCCGAAAATATCTGATGAAGATATTATAAATAATGGTAAAGTCTTTTGCAATATTTTTTTGAAAATACTTTACTAAGAGCGCAAAAAGTATTAAAATATATGTATATTTTGTAATTATGGGTGAATTTATGAACATTTGTGTATTTGGCGCGGCAAGCAAGGTAATTGATAAGAAGTACCTCGACGCCGTTGAAGAAATGGGCGAGTACCTTGCGAAGAACGGCCACGACCTCGTTTTCGGCTCGGGACGTACGGGCAATATGGGTGCGGCTGCGCGCGGCTTCCGCAAGGGCGGCGGCAAAACGCACGGCGTTATCCCCAAGTTTTTCAAGGAAGATTTGAGCGATTACGTCGATTTCGACTGCGACGAGATGATATATACTGACACAATGCGCGAGCGCAAGGCAATTATGGAGGATATGGCGGACGCGTTTATCATCACTCCGGGCGGCTGCGGCACGTTTGAAGAATTTTTTGAGGTGCTTACCTTAAAGCAGCTCGGACGCCACAGAAAGCCGATTGCCGTTTACAACATCGACGGTTATTACGACATTATGGACAGCGTGATGGATAACTCAATCGGAGAAGGCTTTATACGAGGTAATGTTACAGCGCTTTACAAGATGTTCCCGTCGCTTGACGGACTTCTTGAGTACATTGAAAGAGACGATATGCAGGGGCTTACCCTGCGCGATTTAAAGTAGGTGAAGTATGGATAATTATGTAATTTGTATCGGAAGACAGTTCTGCTCAGGCGGACGGCAGGTTGGCAAAATGCTCGCCGAGAGGCTCGGTATTGATTTTTACGACGCAGAGCTTCTGCGCAAAAACGCGAAGGAAATGGGAATCGAGGACGGAATATTCGATTTGTTTGACGAGAAGCCGACGCGCAGCTTCCTCTTCTCCGTAGTTATGGACCCGTATTCGATTGACAGCGCAGTAAACGAGGGCAAGGTCATTGAGGCTCAGCGCAAGGTTATGTCTAAGGCGGCTGAAAAAGGCCCCTGCGTAATCGTCGGCAGAAGAGCTGATAAGATACTTGAAAAGGATTTTAATGTTATCAGCGTCTTTATCGGCGCAGATATTGAGTACAGAATTGCACGCTACCTCGAGCACGAGAGTATGAACGAGCGCTCAGCGCGCCGCTTCATTGAGCGGAAGGACAGGGAACGCGCTGCGTATTATAACTATGTTGGCGACGGAAAATGGAGCAGGGCGGATAATTACACAATGTGCTTCAACACCTCAAAAATGGAAAAGGAAAAAATAGTTGAAATCATAGCAGACTATATTGAAAAAGCGGCTGAGTAATCAGCCGCTTGATTTATAATTCCTCATTAATAGAATAAAGCGACCTCGTGAGGTCGCTTTATTTTAATCCTTAGTGAGTTTTCGTATATCATCCTTATTGCCCATTATGATGATATGCTCATCTTTATTGAAGATGTAATCTGCCGTGTTGACAGCCTTTATCTCGTCGTTGTTTTTGCTTGCGATTACGGTAACGCCGTGCGTCTTGCGGAGATTTAAGTCAAGCAGGCTCTTGCCGCACCACGATGACGGTACGTCAATTTCGTATATTCCTGCGTCGTCGCTGAGCTTAATGAAGTCGTAAATATTCGTGTTTGAATATTCAACGGCAGTCGTGAATGCGCTGTCACGCTCGGGGTAAATGATTGCGTCTGCGCCTGCCATTGTGAGGAATCTTTCGTGCACGGAGGAAGATGCTTTCGCAAGGACTTTCTTCGCACCCAGCCTCTTAAGATGGTCGACTATTACGAGACTTTCCTGGAACTTGCCGATACATACGAAGATGTAATCGAAGTCGTCGATTCCGAGCGCTTCAAGATTGCTGTACATCGTGTAGTCGCCGATTTCGGCGGCAGTAACTCTGTGTGACAGCTCGTCGATTACCTTTTCATTTCTGTCAACGAGCATTACCTCGTTGCCGAGCTTGCACAGCTCAAGAGCAAGGTGCTTTCCGAATCGTCCCGCACCGATAACAAGAGTAGATTTCATCGTGTTCTCCTATCCTATCATAATGCTGCATTTCGGCTTATGGCTGGTAGTTTTCGGCTTCGTATGCGCAAATGAAAGCGCAAAAATCAAGCTCGTCAGTCTGCCGATATACATTATGGTGATTATTATAGCTTTTGCAAAGACGCTGAGATACGGCGTAATTCCCGTAGTCATTCCGACTGTTCCCATAGCGCTTGTGCACTCGAAGATTATGTCCGTGAGCCCGAACTCGCTGTCGCTGAGCGAAATTGCGATGACCCCCGTGAAAATGATTGCAAGGTTAAATATTGTGATTGAAACAGCTGTCTTAATCGTGTCCGGAGAAATTCGCTTGCCGAAGGCGTTTACATCGTCTTCGCCTTTTACGCTTGCGATAAGACACATTATGATTACGGCGACGGTAGTAGTCTTTACGCCGCCTGCCGTCGAGCCTGTCGAGCCTCCGATGAACATCAGTATTACGCTGAGCATTTTTGACTGAGGCGTCAGCGCTGCGTTGTCAACGCTGTTGAAGCCTGCCGTTCTCGGCGTAACGCTGCAGAAGAAGGAGTTAACAATCTTA
>CAMPAT010000148.1 GCA_946633275.1 uncultured Clostridia bacterium | reverse complement strand
CGCGCAAGGGTTCGCTTGCCAAGTCCCTCGTCTCCCTCGATAACTATCGCGTGAGGAAGCCTGCCTGTTTCAATAAGGAATTCAAGCTGCGTTTTAACTTTTTCATTACCGATAAATTCAAAATTCATATTAAATACTAAAACTTCTGAAAATTCTCTACATCAAGCGTAAACGCAACTGCGCCGTATTCCTCAACGTCAATTTCCTGGTTAAGCAGCGAGCCGGAAAGAGTGCTCTTAACACCGGGAGTCTTAACAACGCGCTTCTTAACATTATTCTTAAGAATACCGTAAAGCTTCTGCACACGTTCATCCTCACAGCCGATAAGAATCGCTGTATGTCCGTCGATGAGGAACTGACCTGTTGTTGAAATCTTAGTCGCAGAATATCCGTCCTGCGCGACAGCCGACATAACCTTTTCTACATCGGAGTTGGAGACAATCGTCATTACAAGTTTCATTAAATCACTTCTTATTAATTATAGTTCATCATATATTATACAAGTTATTCTCCCCGTTGTCCATCTCAGTCACAATAATTTTACAATTTGGAAATAATTATATTACTCACTGTATTATATCACGGATGAGAGCGCGACGATAACAGGCATAGTGATAACGGAAAAGACGCTCGTCTGCCCTACAAGTTCAGACGGGAGCGCAGTATCGTTATCATATTTCGCGCTGTACATCGCAGTATTCGTAGCAATCGGCGCCGAAGCCGAAATAGTAAGCGCAATACGCATAGCGCCGTTGATACCGATAAGCTTAAATACAAGCATCATCGTTACGGGTATCAGAATAAGTCTCAGGAAAGAAACGAAGTAAATCTCTTTCTTGGCAAAGATGTTTTTAAAATTACAATTTGCAAAAAACGTTCCGAAAACAATCATCGCCATAGGCGAATTACACGCTGCGACTCTGCTCATAGTATCCTGCAAAAATCCGGGGAGCTTTACGCCGAGAAGAAACAGCGGTATCCCGATAATAACGCTGATTGAGCCGGGATTGACAATAAGGTTCTTAACGTTAATCTTCGCCTTGCCGCCCGAAATCTGATTAATACCGTATGTAAACGCAAAGACATTAAAAACAGCAACGTAGCACGAGGAATAGAAAATTCCCTCCTTGCCGACTACGCTCTCGGCGAGCGGAAGCGCGAGGAATGCTGCGTTAGAGAAAGTTGTTGCATAGTGGTAAATTCCGCTCTCGAGCTTAGGTCGCTTGCGGAAAGTAAGGCACGATATTCCGACTCCGAGAAGATGAGTCAGAAACGCGAGGAGGAAAGCAAGTCCGAGCCCTTTGATATGCTCGGGAGTTCTCTCCATAGAAAGAAAAGAATTGATAATCGAAATCGGCAGGATTATATTAAACAGCAAATCGACAAGTCTTTTACCGTCTGCCTGGACGAAAATCTTAGTTTTATCCGCAAAAAAGCCGAGCCCTGCGATTATGTAAAGAATGATTACCTGAACGGCAACAATCTCAAGATTACTTAAAAAATCATTAAACATACTAATTAACTATTCGCAATTATATTTTTCCTGAAAAAGAACGCGAACAATGATACAAACGTCATCGTGAGCGCAAACATATTATCCGCGCCGAAAAACTCTGACTGTGCAGAAAGCGTCAGCGCAAGCCTCGACACGAAAAACAGAGTGCCGCTGATAAACATAACCCCGGAAAAAAAGACCGTTCTCTGAGAAGCGTTTTCACCGGTAACAGCTTCAAACGAGAAGCGGTAAAAAAAGCATACTGTACAAATAAGAACAATAATTTTAATCAGCTGTGAAGCGTCGCTGCGTATATCTGCATAGCCGAGGATAACATAAATTATCTTGCACACCGTCCACGCAAGCGGCGCATATGTAACTGCGGAAATCCGTCTGAAATCATATCTCGTGTCGCCGAAAGACATTCCGACGAGCGCCATCGAAAACGCAGAAAGAACAGCAAAAACAGCAGTCGCAATCAGCACGGGCGCAATTCCGAATATAATCCTGTCCATCGTGAAGTATTCATAAAGCTGAAGCGCGCACGAAACTGTTTCAAGCACAAATCCGCCGGCGCAAAGATATGCGAGGACATTCATTTTATATTTACTGTTATATACAAAAGCTCCTGCGTAGTCATTTCTTTTCAGCGACGGAACCGCGAGCAGAATAAATGAAACCAGTATCATCAAATACGCCGCGGCTAATATGCCTAAGCCGAGACCGAAGGCGCATTGAAGCGCAATCAGTACTCCTGCCGCCGCAAACGCGAGGAGCGACAGCGCCGTAAGAACGGAATACGCCATTACTTATCTCTCCTCAATAGGAACAAACTCACGCGACTTTGAAACGCTCTTGTATGCAGGACGCATAATCTTGCCTGACGAGGTAATCTCCTCGAGTCTGTGCGCCGACCAGCCTGCTATACGGGCTGTTGCGAACAGAGGCGTATATAAATCCTCGGGTATTCCGAGCACCTTATAAACAAGACCTGAATACAAGTCAACATTAGCGCACATTGTTTTATCAATGCCCTTAAGCTCTGCAAAAACTTCAGGCGTGAGCTTTTCAATATTTTCAAGAGTGACAAACTCCTTCTCAAAACCGTGCTCGTAAGCGAGCTTACGGGCATTTGCCTTAAGAATAACGGCTCTCGGGTCGCTCTTAGTATAAACAGCGTGACCCATACCGTAAATGAGACCTGACTTGTCGCCCGCTTCTTTATTAAGAATCTTGACGAGCATATCCTTCATCTGAGCTTCATCAGTCGGGTCTGCACAGTTTTCGAGAATATAATCCATCTGGCGCGCAACCTTGATATTTGCTCCGCCGTGGCGAGGACCTTTAAGCGAGCCGAGACCTGCGGCAATAGCAGAATATGTATCAGTCCCGCTCGAAGTGAGAACGCGAGTTGCGAAAGTCGAGTTATTACCTCCGCCGTGGTCTGCGTGAAGCATTAAGCATATATCGAGAAGATGTGCTTCCTCCTGGGTGTACTCCTTATCAGGTCTGATTTGGCGAAGAATATACTCCGCGATAGAGATATCCTTAACTACAGGATGAAGATACATAGATTTATTATAAAACGCTCTGCGCTTAACCTGGTATGCAGTATTCATAATGCTCGGGAACTGAGCAATAAGCTGCAGCGACTGGCGCAGCACATTAGGCACAGAGATATCGTCAGGATTCTCGTCGAAGGAATAGAGCGCCATTACGCAGCGCGCCATTTTATTCATAATATCCTTCGAGGGGTGCTTCATAATAAGGTCTTCAATAAAATCGTCGGGAAGCTTGCGGCACTCACCGAAAACCTCGCGAAGAGAATTGACCTGGCTAACCGTCGGAAGTGAGCCGAAAATAAGAAGCCACGCGACTTCTTCAAAGCCGTAACGGTTATCGTCGATACAGTTCTGGATAATATCCTTAATGTCATATCCTCTGTACGAAAGCTTACCTTCCTTAGGTACAACCTCACCGTCGAGTATATAATAGCCCTCTACGGAGCAAATGCGCGTAAGTCCTGCCATAACGCCCGTGCCGTCGGAATTACGAAGCCCGCGCTTAACTTCAAATCTTTT
>CAMPAT010000147.1 GCA_946633275.1 uncultured Clostridia bacterium | reverse complement strand
CGCTTGTTGTCAGGAAGTGCAACGAGCTCGGTATAAGATATATGGCAGTCGGGAACGGCTCAAATCTCCTCGTTGACGACGGGGGAATTGACGCATGCGTTATTCTGCTCGGCAAGGAGTTTTCCGACGTTCGGCTTATTGATGACACTACTATTTACGCCGAAGCAGGCGCACAGCTTATTAAGGTGTGCAAGCTCGCGCTCGATAATGAGCTGACGGGGCTTGAATTTGCTTACGGTATTCCGGGCTCGTGCGGCGGCGCGGCGTTTATGAACGCAGGCGCTTATGGCGGAGAGATGAAGGACGTGCTCTGTAAGTGCGAGCATATTACCTCGAACGGCGAAAGCGGAACTCTTGAGGGCGACAGCCTTAAGCTGTCTTACCGCCACTCCGCGTACTATGATAACGGATGTATCATTACCGGACTTTATATTAAGCTGAAGAAGGGCGACAAGGCTGAAATCAAGGCGAAGATGGACGACCTTCTCGGCAGACGTAAGGATAAGCAGCCTCTTGAATATCCGTCGGCAGGCTCAACATTTAAACGCCCCGAGGGATATTTTGCAGGCGCACTTATTGAAGAATGCAATCTTAAGGGCGCTTCTGTCGGAGGCGCGCAGGTCAGCGTTAAGCACGCAGGTTTTGTCATCAATAAAGGCGGCGCAACCTGCAGGGATGTCCTCGACCTTTGTAAAATGGTATCTGATACGGTGTATAAAAACAAGGGCGTCAAGCTCGAAATGGAAATAAGAGTTACAAAATAACGGAGAATACTAATGAAGGAAATTGTACTTTTAACAGGTGTATCCGGCGCAGGAAAATCGACTGCGATGGGATTTATGGAGGACGCAGGGTATTACTGTATTGATAATATGCCTGCCGAGCTTATTTCAACCTTTATCAGCCTTATCGAGAATTCGGACGATTATCATAAAATCGCTATCGTAGCCGACGTGCGCTCAAATGGAGTATTCACAGCATTTACCGATGCGGTGGAGAATCTTAAATACGGCGACTATATTGTGAGAATTATTTATCTTGATATTAAGACTCCGGAAGCTCTTAAGCGTTATAAGCTTACGCGCCGTAAGCATCCGTTTTCAGACAAGTTCTCGGGAAGAATTGAGGAAGCTATCGCTTACGAAAAGGAAGTGCTTAAGCCTATCCGTCAGAGCGCGGATTACGTTATTGATACTTCCGATTTGTCTAATACTCAGCTCAGAACAAGGCTTACTCAGATTCTTATCGGCGACGATAAGGACGTTATGAATATTAACGTTATGTCCTTCGGCTTCAAGCACGGTATTCCGACTGACGCGGACTTCGTGCTCGATGTTCGTTGTCTGCCTAATCCTTACTGGGTGGAGGAACTCAGGAATAAAACAGGTCTCGACGAGGATGTGTATAATTACGTTTTCAGTTTCGACGCTGCAAACGAGTTACTCGAAAAGCTTAAGGACCTTCTTGATTTCCTCAATCCGCTTTATATCCGCGAGGGCAAGAGTCAGGTCGTTATCGCTATCGGCTGTACGGGCGGCAATCACCGCAGCGTAGCGTTTGCGGAGGCTCTCGCAAAGTATTTCAGCCGCCGCTGGGATAACGTTACGGTAAATCACAGAGATATTGAAAGAAGATAAAAATGTCATTTTCATCGCAGGTCAAAAATGAACTCGTTAAAATTGAATACGACAAGCGATGTTGCAAAAAGAGCCTTCTTTACGGAATGGCTCTGTTTTCTAAGTCCTTCTCGCCGAGAAGGATGACCTTTCAGAGCGAGAATGAAAATATAATTATGCTTTATAAAATCCTGCTGAAGGAGCTTTGTAATATCGACTGCACCGTTAAGGTGTCGCCGTCAGGCAGGATTTTTACGGTTGATATAAGAAATAAGAAGACGGCTTCAATGCTGTTTAATTACTTCGCTCACTCCGAGCATGAAACAAGCCTGAAGATTAATCTTTCAAACTTCGACTGTCAGGATTGCCAAAACGCGTTTCTCGCAGGTGTTTTCCTCAGCTGCGGAACTGTCTCAAATCCCGACAGGGATTACCACCTCGAATTCTCGGTTGCGTTTTTAAATCTTACGAAGAGTCTGATGACGCTGTTTGCAGAGAGCGATTTGACGCCGAAGCTCGTACAGCGCAAAGGATACCACATTATCTATTTTAAGGACAGCGAGTCAATTGAGGATTGTCTGTATATTATGGGCGCGTCAGCGTCGATGTTTGATATGATGAATATCAAGATTGTTAAGGAAATCCGAAACGCGGCAAACCGCAAGGCGAACTGTGAGACGGCGAATATTGAAAAAACGGTTAAAGCGGCTTCGCCGCAGCTCGCAGCAATTATGAAAATACAGAAGAAAAAAGGTCTTGATTATCTCTCCGAGCCCCTGCGCGAAATGGCTCAAATCAGGCTCGAAAATCCCGACCTTTCGCTCTCTGAGCTTGCGCAGCAGTTTGACCCGCCGATATCGCGAAGCGGCGCAAACCACCGCCTGCAGCGCATAGTCCAAATCGCAAGCGAGTTGGATTAGTCGCAAGTTGCAAGTCTCAAGTCGCAAGTCGCAAGTCTCAAGTCGCAAGTTGAAATTTTCGGAGGGAATTACGAATGTTCACTCATCTCCATCTCCATACGCAGTTCAGCCTGCTTGACGGCGCGTGCCGTCTTGACAGGCTTATCAGTCGTGCGTCGGAGCTTGGAATGACGTCGCTTGCGATTACAGACCACGGTAATATGTACGGCGCTGTTGACTTTTACCGCGCCTGTAAGAAGGCAGGGATTAAGCCGATTATCGGCTGCGAGGTTTATGTTGCTGCGCGCACTCGTTTCGATAAGGATAAAATGCTCGATAAGGAATACAACCACCTTATTCTCCTCGTTAAAAATGAGACGGGCTATAAAAACCTGATAAAAATGGTATCTCTCGCTTATACTGAGGGATTTTATTTTAAGCCGCGCATTGACCGCGATTTGCTCGAGAAGTATTCGGAAGGGCTCGTGTGCCTTTCCGCGTGTATTGCAGGCGAAATACCTCAGCTTATTCTCCGGCGCGATTTCGACTCTGCAAAGCGTGCTGCGCTCTGGTACAGAGACGTGTTCGGCGAGGGAAATTTCTTCCTTGAGCTTCAGGACCACGGGCTGCGCGAGCAGCAGGTTGTTCTCGACGGAATACGCAGACTTCATAGCGAAACGGGCATTCCGTATGCGGCGACTAACGACGTCCACTATGTTATGCAGGAGGACTCCGATATTCAGCAGGTGCTTATTTGCATAGCGACTAATAAAACTCTCGGAGAGGATACGGGACTTGAATTTCACAGCAAGGAGTTTTATCTCAAGAGCGAGGACGAAATGCGCGCGCTTTTTGCCGACTATGAGGGTGCGATTGAGAACACTCAGAAGATTGCCGATATGTGCAATTTTGACTTCGAGTTCGGCAATACGAAGCTGCCTTATTTCGAGACTCCCGATAATATGGACCATTTTGAGTATTTCAGGAAGCTTTGCTATAAAGGACTGAAAAAACGTTACGGCAGCAATGTCCCCGACGAATACGTGAAGCGCCTTGAATACGAGCTCGAAACTGTAAATAAA
>CAMPAT010000146.1 GCA_946633275.1 uncultured Clostridia bacterium | reverse complement strand
TATCTCCTGACGTTTGCTTTCGCCTATGCCGTCGCCGCTGTTTGTATAAGCCTCAGTAAAGCGGCAGGCGCACTGGATAAAATGCAAATCGTTATATTTACACCATCTTATAATATCGTCCTCGTGCACGCAATACATAGGGCGGATAAGCTCCATACCCTCAAAGTTTGTCGAGTGCAATTTCGGCAGCATTGCCTGAATCTGCGAGCCGTAAAACATACCGAGAAGCGTAGTTTCAACAACATCGGTGAAATGATGTCCGAGCGCAATCTTGTTGCAGCCGAGTTCCTTCGCCTTTGCATAAAGATGGCCGCGGCGCATACGCGCGCAAAGATAGCAGGGCGAGCCCTCGTCCACGCTGTTTGCAACGTCAAATATTTTACTTTCAAAAACGGTAATCGGGATATTCAGCCGCTTTGCATTATCTTCAATACGCCTTCTGTTTTCAGGGTTATAGCCCGGGTCCATAACGAGATACGTGAGCTCAAAGTTCGTATCGCTCACTCTCTGAAGCTGCTCAAGGAGCTTCGCCATAAGCATACTGTCTTTGCCGCCTGAAATGCAAACGGCGATTTTGTCGCCCTCGTTCACAAGTTGATAATTCTTAACGCCCTCAATAAACGGATTCCATATTTCCTTACGGTATTTCTTTATTATTGAGCGCTCAATAAGCTGAAGGTCAGTAAGCTGTCTACCCATTCTGCTCACCTCCCAAGTCGGACGTCACCTTATACGCAATGAGGAGCCCTGCGCTCGACGGAACAAATGCCGAGGAAGCAGGTATCGTGCGTTTTTGCAAATCCTCTTCGCTGAGCAAATCGGACACATCTTCTGCACGCACCTTTACTGCGTCCTCGCTTGAATAAACCACGGTAAGATGTTTAATTCCGCGTTTTGAAAGCTCCTTGCGCATAACGCGCGCAAGCCCGTCGCTATGAGTTTTCGCAAGGTCGGTTATTTCGAGCTTTGACGGGTCGAGCTTATTGCCCGTACCCATTGACGAAATAATCGGAGTTTTACTTTCAACACAGCGCTCAATAAGGCGTAGCTTTGCAGTAACTGTATCAATCGCGTCGACAACATAATCGTACTGCGAAAAGTCGAACTGCGACTCGGTATCGGCACCGAAAAAAAGCTCGTAAGTATTAACCTTACAATCGGGGTTAATGTCGAGAATACGCTCCCGCACAACCTCGACCTTGCTTCTGCCCAGCGTTGAATGAAGCGCAATAATCTGGCGGTTAAGATTAGTCAGGCTGACTGTATCGTTATCGATAATATCGAGCGTTCCGACTCCGCACCTCGCGAGCGCTTCAACCGCAAAACCGCCCACGCCGCCTACGCCGAAAACGGCGACGCGGCTGTTTTTTATTCTTCTGAGCGCCTCGCCTCCGACGAGCAACTCATATCTTGAAAACTGGTCCATATCAGGCACCGAAATGCTTTACGGCGTAAGAGATTTTAATATCATCGTGCTTCTCGAGCGCAGTTTTGCCCGAATAAAGCTTATTATCCTTTACCTTAAGCGTAATTGAAGAATCGCCGACAATTTCAGGGAGCTTATTAATAACGACAGTATCGCCCTTAACGGTGTACTGCGCAGAGCCCTTGAAATACTGCGGGTCCTCGTCAACGATATTAACTCTGTCAAACATCACTATATCGACGCCGCTTTTACCATTAAACTTAAATACACAGCAGGTATAAGCGTCCTTGTCATAAAGGTAATAGTAACCCTTCTTAAGAAAGGACGTATCTGCAGCCTTAACGGTAGTTGAGGTTGTCGTCTGAGTAGTCGACTCGGCTGTAGTTTCCGTCGCAGCGGAGGTTGTCACGCTCGTAGCCTCCGTTATTTGTGTAACGGATGTATCTGTCGGCGCAGAAGTTGTCCTCTCCCTGCCGTTATTATAAACTGCATAGCCTGCAGCAACGGCAACAGCCGCAATAACTATAACTGCAATAATAGTAACCGTTTTCTTGTTCATAGACTTACTCCTTAATCTCTCTTGCGTTTTGCAAGGATTTTCGCATAAATCAGATATCCTGCAGCCATTCCGCCGAAAAGACAGACTGAAATAATAACGAATGCCGCAATTCCGACAGGCGGAATATAGGCGCGCGTCTTCGTATCAAGCGTATCGGGCAAGTGGTAGAAATTATCTCCCGTATTATTGCCGTAAGCGACGCGGATAACGTTTACGCTGTTTGCCTCGAGCTTAAACTCTATTGAGCCGTCCTCTCCGACCTCAAGCTCGCTTTCCTCGGGCGCAACGCGCTGTCTTCCGATTTCGTTAGACGCGGATTTATACTTATGCGACATAGTCAGGGCAGAAGCGGCATTTGCCCCTCCTGTCTGCAAGGTAACTCTTTCGCTACCGCCTGTGTTGACAAGCTTGATATACATTATCTCCTTGCCTTCATCGACGGTAACGCTCTCAAAGACGTCCTCGCTTCCGTTCCAAACGGCGTCGCAATATTTCGTACCAAGATTATTCGCAAACATAAGCTGCGTATAATAATCGGGAGTTACTGCGATACTTTCGGAATCAAACCAAATTAAATTATGGTCCCAGCTGTTAGCGTTAACCTTCGCGAAAGTGGGCGCCATAGACGACATTTTAACAACGTCGCTGTTGCGCTCAAGTCCCGTCATATACGCTCCGACTGCCGTGGCGGTACGCATATTATTCTTAGTAATCATCGTGCCGTAGCCCTCGCTGAAGGTGCCATATTCGCCGAGGAACACTCCTCCGCTCTGACGGTCGTAACCGTCGTAACGGTGGATATTGTCAATAAGCCAGTTATCGCTCACATAATAGTGTTCGTCAACTATAGTGCTTTTATAATTCTGATTAATCTCTGCCCACGATTTTTCAAAATCGCTGCCTTCGCTCGCCGGACCTGCAGAGGTGATTATATTAAGCTTCGGGTACTTCTTATGAACAGCCTTATAAATTGCGCTGAGATTGCGGAAATAAATATCGCCCCAGTTTTCGTTTCCGATTTCAAGATACTTGATGTCAAACGGCTCCTCGTGCCCGTTTGCGGCACGGAGCGCGCCCCAGTAAGAAGTATCAGCGTCGCCGTTTGCATACTCAATCAAATCAAGAACGTCCTGAACATAATTCTTGAATGCAGGAGTACCGGGTCTCAACGCGATTTCATCGAGCTTCTTATTATAATCATCCTCGGACTTAACGCCGAGCGAGTCAATATAATTCGTATAATCGGTAATACCCTGTTCGTCCTTTTCGTCAAAGCCGCGCTCGCCGACGAGATACGCCCTCCATTCGCTGTCGGACATATTCATCTTCGTACGGGCAATAACCAGGTCGCCGTATCCGTTTCGCGCCTGGCAGGTAAGAGCTGCGTTCACAACAGGCACCGCCTCGGCATTCAAATCCTCACAGAGCTGGAAATACTCGTGATAGCCCATAGAATTTGTATTAACGTAATATCTTCCGTTATTCGCGTCTGCCCAGAGATTAGTGCTCTGTTTGCGCTGTTCGGGAGAGCCGATTGTATTCTTCCAGCTGTAAAGCGTGGCAAGTGAATTGCCCTCAGCAAGGCAGCCGCCCGGGAAGCGGATAAATGCAGGATTAAGATTTTTAAGCGCTTCGACCATATTGCTGCGGAGTGTTACGTTTTTCCATTCCTC